>NZ_JBFAPT010000044.1:0-63251 GCF_040676845.1 Nonomuraea sp. NPDC049504 | reverse complement strand
TTCATCTCCTCCAGCGCGTCGGCCAGCGCGTTCAGCGCTTTCGACTCGCTGATCAGGGTGGGCACGTCGGCCTCGGGGACCGCCCCGCCCGTCAGTGGCTTGGCCAGCGGCTTGACGATGTCGGGCACCAGGTTCGGATCGAGCGGCATCTACTTCTTCTCCGTCCACGGGAAGCAGGCATCGGCACGCGTTTCCAGGGGGCCCTCCTCGATCACTGAAGATCTTCTATCACTCCCGCAGCACGGAACACCACAGAAACCCTTATAACGGGCGTTCGTCCTCGCTACGCTTCCAGGCTGTGAAGCTTGACGGAGTCGTTTACAGCAAGGCCCAGCTACGCCGGATCGCCACCGGGACGGGCGCATTGGCCGGCATCACGTCCAGGACGACCACCCGGTACACGACCGTGAAGAACGCCGTACACGTCGCGCTGACCGACGACGAGTACGGCCGCTCCTACTGGGAGGCACGGGGCCCGCAACTCGAGAACATCGGCGTCGGCCTTGGTCTCCTGGCCGATGCCCTCAGCAAGCAGGAGAGCGGGCTGGCGGTCGCGCTGCGCAACTACCGCGCCGGCGACGACGCCTCCACCCTGCCCACCTGACGGCCTACCGCTGGAAGTGCCAGAACAGCATGGACGGCGTTCCGGCGATCGCGGCGTGCGCCGCCTCGGGGGCCAGGTCGCAGAGCGCCCACGGCCACACGTCCCACGGCTCCAGCACGTCGGTACGCTCGCGCGGCTCGCCCGCCGGATGCCGCGGTTCTTCGCAGCGCCGTACGTGCAGCCCGGCCGCGAGCGCGGCCCGCACGTAGTCACCGACCGGGTGATGGTGGGTGGCCACCCGCGCGGGACGGCCGCCGGGCAGCCGTACGGGCGGCACCACGCCCCGCGCCACCCCGTCGGGATGGATGTCGGAGAGCACTGCGTGACCGCCGGGCCGCAGCACCCGCGCGAACTCGGCCAGCACCGGATCAAGCGCCGGCACGTGCGTGAGCGCCAGCGAGCACACCACCAGATCGACGCACGCGTCGGGCAGCGGCAACGCGGCCAGCTCACCGGGCAGGAACTCCGCGTCAGGCACCCGCTCGCGCGCCCGCGCCAGCATGTCGGGTGAGCCGTCGACCCCGCGCACCCGGTGCCCGCGCGCGGCGAGGAGCGCGGCGATCCGGCCGGTGCCGCACGCGGCGTCGAGCGCGTCGCCCGCCGGCAGCCCGCCGACGACCTCCTTGATGAACGGCTCGTCCAGGTCGAACGCGCTGTTGGGTCCGTCGTAGGTGGACGCCCAGATGCGGTAACCCGTCGCGACGTCCACCCGCTCGACCTCGACGGCGGCCCCCGCGAGCCTTTCGTCGTCGAGGAACGCCCGGATCTCGGCCAGCCGCGCCTCGACGAACGCGCGGTCGTGCCCGCCCGTGTAGGCCCGCATGAGGGCGACGCCCTCCAGGCCCAGCACGTACGCCAGCGGATGCTCGTACATCATCACCGCCACGCTAACGACGCCCTCCAAGGCGCGCACCTGATTATCCGGCAGCCCGTACGCCCTGAGCCTCCGCCCCCCGGCGGGCCGCGGAGATCGCCCGCCAGGCGAGCCGGGTGTGCGCCAGGCCCGCGAGCAGCACGGCGACCTGCCCCGGCCCCAGCCGCCGCCTGCGGCCGGGAGCGGGGTGCCGCAACGTCATCTGGCAGAACGCGGAGAACAGATGCAGCACGAAGTCGCGCGGGGCGTACTCCACCGGGGCCGGCACCGCGGCCGACGCACCTCCGGTCAAGCGCGCGTCAGTGGAAGGTGCCGTGGCGGCCGAGGGTGGTGACCGGGGTGGCGCCGGGGCGGGTCCACTGGGCCGTGGGGCGGCTGGTCTCGCCCCACGTCGAGTTCCCCTCGGCGTCCGTACGCCAGTACCAGCACGCGTGCTCCCCCTCCGGCCAGCCCTCGGGCTTGTCCTCCCAGGTCTCGCCGCGCCCGTACGGCGTCATGTCGAGCAGCGCCAGGGACGGGTTGGCGGGTTCGCAGCCCCGGCCCGTCGTCGAGTAGGTGAGGAAGGTGCGCTCGCCGTCGCGCAGGTAGCTGGTGAGATAGCCCGTCGGCCCGCCGGCCGGCCCCTCCACGCCGCGGATGGAGTACCACGGCTGGGTGTAGCCCATGAACGCGACGTACTCGGCCACCTCGTCCCACGCGCCGGGGGTCACGACGGCGAACGAGACGCCGCGCGCGTTGAGGTAGGCGGAGTCCTTGAGGTGCCAGGCCGTGGTGGTGCAGCCCTCGCACTGCCCCTGGGGCGGCGCGCCGTCGTACCACATGTGCTTGTAGACGACGAGCTCGTCGCGCCCCTGGAACAGCTCAAGGAACGGCACCGGGCCGCCCGGCCCGGTGACCTTGACGGAACCGTCGAACTCGACCATCGGCAGCCGGCGGCGGGCGGCGGCGATGGCGTCGCCCTCGCGGGTGTGGGCCTTCTCGCGGACCAGCAGCTCGTCGCGGGCGGCCTGCCAGGTGGCGAGGTCGGCGACGGGCGGGCGGCCGGGCTGCGCGGAAGCGCTGGATGTCACGGTGTCCTCCGGTGGTGTTCGGGGTGTCGTCGTACGACTCTGTACGACGCTCACCCGAACAGACCGGCGACCCGCCGGAAACTCATCGCACCCGTTACTGGAGCCCCGAACGGACCGAGGTGATGCGCTGGGTGTTGAAGCCGAGCCAGTGCATCCGCCCGACGTAACGGGCGTGCTCGACCTTGAGGCAGCGGTCCATGATCACGGGCAGGCCGGCGTCCTCGGCGATCCGCGCGCCCTCCTCGTTGATCACCCCGAACTGGCACCACAGCGCCCCCGCCCCGATCTGCACGGCCTCGCGGGCGATGCCGGGCAGCGCGTCGGGCGCGCGGAAGACGTTGACGAGGTCGATCGGCACCGGCACGTCGGACAGGCTCGGGTAGCTGGTCTCGCCGAGTATCTCCTTCTCGCGCGGGTTGACCGGCACGACCTGGTAGCCGTGGCGCTTGAGGTAGTAGCCGACGAAGTTGCTGGCCCGCAGCTCGTTGCCGGACAGGCCGACGATCGCGATGCTCCTGGTGGCGTGGAGGACCCGCTGGATGGTCAGCGGGTCCTGGTAGCGGGCCAGGCCGGCCGTGCTGTCGGTCATGCCGTCTCCTCCTTGGTGCCGATCGTCGCGGCGACGCGGGCGAAGCCCTGCTCGAGGTCCCAGATGAGGTCGGTGACCGACTCGGTGCCGACCGAGAGCCGCACCGAGCCGGGCCCGACGCCGGCGGCGGTCAGCTCGTCGTCGCTGAGCTGGCGGTGGGTGGTGCTGGCGGGGTGGATGACCAGGCTCTTGGCGTCGCCGACGTTGGCCAGGTGGGACCAGAGCGACAGGCCGCTGATGAGGCCCTGCCCGCCGGCCCGGCCGCCCGCGCACTCGAAGGAGAACACCGCGCCCGCCCCGCGCGGCAGGTATTTGTCCACCAGCGGGCGGTATTTGCTGCCCGGCAGGCCGGGGTGGCTGACGTTGGAGGCCAGCTCGTGGCCGTCGAGGAACTCGGCGACCTTGCGCGCGTTCTCGACGTGGCGCTCCATGCGCAGCGACAGCGTCTCCAGGCCCTGCAGGAACAGGAACGCGTTGAACGGCGACATCGCCGCGCCCAGGTCGCGCAGCGTCTCGGCGCGCAGCTTCATCAGGTAGCCGTACATGCCGAACGTCTCGTGGAAGCGCAGCCCGTGGTAGGCGGGCGACGGGTCGGCCACCACCGGGAAGCGCCCGTTGGACCAGTCGAACGTGCCGGCCTCCACGACGACCCCGCCGATGCTGGTGCCGTGGCCGCCGATGAACTTGGTCGCCGAGTGGATCACGATGTCGGCGCCCCACTCGATGGGCCGGCACAGGTAAGGCGTCGCGAACGTGTTGTCCACGATCAGCGGCAGCTCGTGCTCGTGCGCGATGGCCGCCACGGGCTCGATGTCGAGCACGTTGCCCGAGGGGTTGCCGATCGTCTCGGCGAAGAACGCCTTGGTGTTGGGCTGCACCGCCTTGCGCCAGGCGTCGGGGTCGTCGGGATCGACCCAGGTCAGCTCGACGTTCATCTTGCGCAGCAGGTGCTTGAGCTGGTTGACGGTGCCGCCGTAGAGCGCCGACGACGACACGACGTGGTCGCCCGGCTCCAGCAGCGTGAACAGCGCGGCGGCCTGGGCGGCGATGCCGCTGGCGAACGCCACGGCGCCGCTGCCGCCCTCCAGGTTGGCCACCCGCTCCTCGAACACGGCGACCGTGGGATTCATGATCCGGGAGTAGGTGTTGCCGTATTCCTGGAGGTTGAAGTACGCCGCCGCGGACTCGGGGTCCTCGAAGACGTAGCTGGTGGTCTGAAATATCGGTACGGCACGCGCTCCCGTGTTGGGGTCGGGCCGCTGCCCGGCATGCAGCTGCCGGGTCTCGAACCCGAAGGCGCGGGCCTGCTCTTGACGGGGGTGTTGCTCGGTCACCAGTGCCTCTTCCTCGACGTCACCCGGCCCCGCCTCGGGCAAGGAACCGGCGGATGATGGGCGTCTGCCGCGCTTCTTCCAGCAGGAAGCAGTCGTGGCCGTACGGCGCGTCGATCACCTCGAACTCTACCGGCTTGCCCAGAGAGCGCAGCGCCCGGTCGATGTCCTGCGAGGCCGCCGGCGGGTAGAGCCAGTCGGAGCTGAACGCGATCAGCAGCGTCCGCGCCCGCACGTCCTCGAGCGCCCGCTTCAGCGACCCGCCGCCGTGCTGCCTGGCGAGGTCGAAGTAGGTCAGCGCGCGCGAGATGTAGAGGTAGGTGTTGGCGTCGAAGCGCTTGACGAACGAGTCGGCCTGGTGACGCAGATAGCTCTCCACCTCGAACTCGGGCTCGGTGATCGTGTAGCGCAGGTCGTCGGCGAACTGCAGCCGCCGGGAAAACTTCTCCTCCAGCGCGGGCGCCGACAGGTAGGTGATGTGGCCGACCATCCGGCCGATGCCCATGCCGGCGTCGGGGGCGCGGCCCGTGCCGTAGTAGTGGCCGCCCTGCCAGGCCGGGTCGCGCATGATCGCCTCGCGGGCGATGGCGTTCCATGCGACGCCCTGCGGGTGCAGCGCGTGGGTGCTGGCGATGGCCACGACGGCGTCGACCTGGTCGGGGTAGCTGATCGCCCATTCCAGCGCCTGCATGCCGCCGAGCGAGCCGCCGGCCACGGCCGCGAGCCGCTCGATGCCGAGGGCGTCGAGGAAGGCGCGCTGGGTGCGGACCATGTCGCCGACCGTGATGACCGGGAAGCCGGACCCGTAGGGGCGCCCGGTGGCCGGGTTGGTCGAGGACGGGCCTGTGGTGCCGCGGCAGCCGCCGAGCAGGTTGGTGGAGATCACGAAATAGCGGTCGGTGTCGAACGCCTTGCCGGGGCCGATCATGCCGTCCCACCAGCCGAGCCCCTTGGCGCTCGACCCGTCGCGCTCCTCGGCGCCGAAGCCGTCGCGGGTGCCCGACTCGGGCGGCGCCTTGGCCACGCCGGCCGCGTGGGCGTCGCCGCTCAGCGCGTGGCAGACCAGGATGACGTTGTCGCGCTCGGGGGAGAGGGTGCCGTAGGTCTCGTACGCCACCCGCACCGGGTGCAGCTCCCTGCCGCAGTCGAGCCGTACGGGGTCCGGAAGGTCGAGGTGGAACGTTTCGACGACGCCCACGGAGCCGGCCTCGGACGTTCTTGCTGGCTGCGACATGGGGCTTATGGTAGCCGCCACTCCCGGTATATGGTCAAATACCTACCGGAATACCCGGAAGCGAAGGGCGAGAGGTATGACCACGGTCACCAACGGTGTCAACGTACAGGCACTGCTCGAAGCGCGCGAGGCGCTCAAGGGTGCGCCCGAGGCCGCCCAGTTCGTCTGGCGGGCCTCCTCCAAATGGCAGAACGGCGTCCACAGCACCACCACGGTCAAGGAGTTCTTCGGCCTCGGCGAGGAGCGCAGCCACCGCAAGGAGGCGGTCTTCGACGCCGACCATCCCGAGGTCTTCGCGGCCGAGGACAACGGCATCACCCCGATCGAGTACCTGCTGGTCGGCCTGGCGAGCTGCCTGACCGCCGGCGTGGCCTCCGTCGCGCAGAACCGCGGCATCCAGCTCCGCTCGGTCGAGGCCAAGCTGGAGGGCGTCCACGACATCCGCGGCATCCTCGGCGCCGACAGCGACGTGCGCAACGGCTTCAACGACATCAAGGTGACGTTCGAGATCGACGCCGACGCCTCGCGCGAGGACATCGAGGCCCTGGTCGCCCAGTCGCAGAAGCGCTCGGCCGTCTTCGACGCCCTCACCAACCCGACGAACGTCACCGTCGAAGTCGCCTGAGGGAGCGAAGCATCATCGAACGGGTCGCGACGGTCGTCATCGGCGCGGGGCACGCCGGCCTCGCCGCCTCGCACTTCCTGCGCGCGCGCTCGATCGACCACCTGGTGATCGAGCGCGGCGAGGTGGCCAACTCCTGGCGGCGCGAACGGTGGGACTCCTTCCGCCTGCTCACCCCCAACTGGCAGAGCCGCCTGCCGGGCCTGGCTTACGACGGGCCCGACCCCGACGGCTACATGACCACGAAGGAAGTGACGCAGTTCATCGAGCGGTTCGCCGCGCTCGCGGGGGCGCCCGTGCGTACCGGGACGACCGTCACGTCCGTACGGCCGTCCGGTGACGGCTACCACGTCACCACGGACCGCGGCGAGATCGCCTGCCGCACGGTGGTGATCGCCAGCGGCGCCTGCAACCTGCCGTCGGTGCCGTCCTTCAGCACGGCGGTGCCGCCGCAGGTGAAGCAGCTCACGCCGTACGACTACCGCGAGCCCGGCAGGCTGCCCGAGGGCGGCGTGCTCGTCGTCGGCGCCTCGGCGACCGGCGTGCAGCTGGCCGCCGAGCTGCGCGCCTCGGGCCGTCCGGTCACGCTCTCGGTGGGCGAGCACGTCCGGCTGCCCCGCACCTACCGCGGGCGCGACGTGCTGTGGTGGATGGACGCCTCCGGCGTGTGGGACCAGCGCCACGACGAGCTGGACGACCTGACCAGGGCGAGGCGGCTGCCGTCGCCCCAGCTCGTGGGCACGCCCGAGCGGGCCACGCTCGACCTCAACGCGCTGACGGCGACGGGGGTCGAGCTGGTGGGCCGCTGGGCCGCCCTGCGCGACGGGAAGGCGCTGTTCTCCGGCGGGCTGCGCAACGTGTTCTCGCTGGCCGACCTGAAGATGAACCGGCTGCTGGACGCGTTCGACGCATGGGCGCGCGAGAGCGGCCGCGACGGCGAGGCGGGGCCGCCCGAGCGGTTCGAGCCGACCCGGGTGCCCGCCTCCGCGCGCTGGCAGCTCGACCTGAACTCCGGCGAGATCGCCACGATCGTCTGGGCGACCGGCTTCCGTCCCGACTACGGCTGGCTGGACGTGCCCGTGCTCGACGAGAAGGGTTTCCTGCGCCACGACGGCGGCGTGGTGGACGCGCCTGGACTGTACGCGCTGGGCCTGCCGGTGCTGCGGCGGCGCAGGTCGACGTTCATCAACGGCATCGAGGAGGACGCGCGGGAGGTGGTCGCGCACCTCGCCGGCCACCTGGCGGAACGGGCGTGACCGAGAGGGATGTCCGTTCTCACACCCGCTGATGCCCGATATTTACTCATTGCCACCTATATGGGTGTTCTGTAGATAATGCGGGATGGCAGAACGCGATCTACGGACCGGTGACCCCCAACTCGACCGGGTCATGGCGGAGTTCAAGGCGAACTCGCGCGAACTCTCCGACGTCATGGGCCTCGTCGGCGACGTCTCCGGTGAGGCGGCGAGCCCCGACGGCAAGGTCAGGGTGCGCGTCACCGCGTCCGGCCAGCTGACCGGCCTGCGGATCGACCCCCGTGCGATGCGGCTGGGCTCGCAGGAGCTGGCCGAGGCCATCCTGGAGGCCTCGCGGCGGGCTACGGAGGACGCGGCCCGCCGCGTCATGGAGGTCACCCGCCCCTACCTGTGAGGCGTCAGACGCGGGGGATGAGGCTGCGGGTGCCGTGCACGATGAACTTCTGGTACATCTCCTCCTCGGTCAGCCCGTGCTCGGTGCCCGGCAGCGGGTTGTCGCCGTGCTGGACGTCCACGGTCATCGAGTACGCCGTCGAGGCCGTCATCCTGGGCAGGAAGTTGCCGGTGTTCAGCGTCACCCCGTTCGGCAGCTCGACGTTCTGGGCGACCGCGCGCAGGCCCGGCACCTTGGTCATCAGCGCGGAGCCGCCGTCGACCACGCTGTCGAAGATCATGTTGGCGTAGAAGTGCTCGCTGAACGTCGTGAGGTTGTGCTCCAGCGACTGCACTTCGTTGCCCGACATGTCGGTCTTGATGCCGCCCAGCTTGTTGATGGCCAGCGGCAGCACCACCTGCCCGGTGGCGTAGGTGGCGCTGTCGAGCACCCAGTACAGCCACGTCGGGATCAGCATGGCGATGAACCAGTGCGCGGTCTGCTGGAACAGCAGCGCCTGCCGCTTCATGATCGCCTGGAAGATCTTCCAGGTCAGCACCTGGTAGCCGATCGTGAACATCATGTCCACGGTCAGGATGTAGCACAGAACCTTGATCGCGTGGTTGACCTTCTCGATCACGTCGGCGTAGGCGCGGCAGGCGACGGCGGCCTTGCGGTGCCTGAGCGACACCTCCAGGACGACGGGGCCGTACTGCTCGGTCCAGAACTTCTTGAACTGCGACACCGCGGGGCCGGCGCTGGTGGTCCACACGGCGGTGGCGGCCGCGTTCGCGGTTCTGAAGTGCTCGTCGATGGTGTCGGCGACGTCGTCGAGTACGTCGGCCGCCTTCCTGATCGTGGCGGGGTCGCCTTCGAGGTAGGAGATGCCGAACAGGAACTCGGGCGCCAGGATGCCCGCCGCACCCGCGCCGGCCATCCCGCCCGCGGCGACCTTGGTCGCGAGTCCGATGGGCACGCGCGGCTCCTCAGTCGCGCTCTACCGGAGTGGACGGCACGGCGAGCGGTCGGTCCTCGCGCTCCGCGAACTCCTTGAGCGCCTTGAGGTGCTCGTTCCTGACCATCATGCTGGCCCACTCGGCGTCCTTGACGTTCGAGCTCATCGCCACCACGGCGTCCCCGATCGCCTTGTACGACTCCGTCAGGTCGCGCAGCGCCGTGCCCAGGTCGTCGCAGGCGGCGTCGAAGCCCGGGTGACCGTCCTGGCCACGGCGGAAGATACGGGCCGCCTCGTCGCTGTCGGGATTGCCGAAGTAGGGGACCAGCGGCCCGAGCGTCTGCCAGGCCCTGTTCACGGCCTCGCCGAACTCGCCACCGCCGTCGTGGATCGCCCGGCCGCTCTTGCGCATGCTCGAATGATCGATGTCCACGTGGTCTCCTCCCCGTACAACGCCTGAGCGGCCAGTCTCTGCACTCTTCGTTTCGGTCAGATGACCATTTGGTTGCCGTTCGCGCAGTTTGATGATCGAAGGGGCCTTGTGACGCCTGGTCAGAGAGCCGGCCGCGCTGCGTTCGCGGACGCTGGCCACTCGCGTCCGCGAACGCCCGGGCGTCAGGTGGTGGGGTCGACGATGACCTTGCCCACCGCGTGGTTCTGGACCGCGTTCTGGGCGGTGGCGGTTTCCGACAGCGGGGCCGGGCGGCGGTCCGCCCGGCCCCGCAGCGGGTCAGATCAGTTCGCTCTTGTAGAAGATGTTGGCCACCCGGGCCCCTGACTCGCCCGACGCCAGCCCCAGGCACAGCCGGGGACGGCCGGCGGCGATCTGGATGCCCATGCCCTCGGGCTCGCGGAAGTCGAGTGACCGGCCCGCCTCCGTGCGGGCCCGCTGGACCTGCTCGCCGGTGCGCAGGTCGAAGCAGGTGACGTGGGCGTTGCCGGGCGGCGGGTTGCTGTCGCTGTAGGCGGTGCCGTCCAGCATGTAGGCGAAGTTCCCGTAGACGGCGTACCCCTGGAAGGTGCCGAGCCCGCCCGGCTGGGCGACGTGGAAGATCGGTTCGTACCGGCCCGCCTTGAACTGCCCCAGCGGGTAGACGGCGTAGCGGAAGGTGCCGTTGTCGTTGTAGCGCATGACGATGCGGTTGGTGGAGGGGTCGATCGTACAGGTGACGTTGCGGACCCCGGCGATCGGCTCGTGCTTGGTGAGCTCCGGCGACGAGGGGGTCAGCGTCTGCCCGTCGACGAACCTGAACCGGGCGAGCTTGGTGCCGCGCGAGCTGGTGCCGTCGGGGATGCCGTCCGTCTCCGTCCACAGGTACGCCGACGTGCCGGACGGCTCCACCCCGCACTGCACGCCGTGCCCGAACCCCATGAGGTACATGTGCCCGAGGATCGCGCCGGACAGGCTGAGCTTGGTCAGGCAGAGGTCGCCGGCCGCGTTGGAGCCGGAGCCGTTCTTCACCTGCAGCGTGTAGATGTGGCCGTTGCGGTTGTCGAAGGCGAAGGACTGCAGGACGGTCTCGTCGTACAGGGCCTTCTTCCAGATGAGGGAGGTCGAGGGGGCGGTGAGCTGGAAGCGGCCTTCTGCGGCGAGCGCCGGCTGGGAGGCCAGCGCGGCGGCAGCGGCCGTACCTGCGCCGATGGTGAAGAGGCTCCTACGGGAAACGTTTACAGGGGGCATGCGTAACGGTCACCTTCCTGGTGCTGGAAGCCGAGCGGACAGGCGCGCCGTCAGGTTAACACCGGGGTGTCAGAGGGGGGAGGGGTTGGAGTTACCTCTGTAACATTCGTGACATATACGGCGAAAGAGGTCGGGTGGAGTGTCCAGATCTCGGGTGGCTGGCGTGTCCTCGTCCGCATAGGCGGTGGCCGCGGCAATCATGCTTGCTGTGTTGAGCAGGAGGTCCTTCCTGGCGGCGGGGTTCACGACCGGCCTGCCGTCCCTGGTGCCGTCAGCCGATTTCGGCGAGCCGTTCACGCTGGGCGTCGCCAGCGGCGACCCCGACCCGGGCGGGTTCGTGCTGTGGACGCGGCTCGCGCCGGACCCGCTGGCCGAGGACGGGTTCGGCGGGATGCCGCAGGAGCCGGTGCCGGTCCAGTGGCAGGTCCTCGCCGACCCGGCGGGCAGGACCGTCGTCCGCAGCGGCACTGAACTGGCCGTCCGCGACTGGGCGCACAGCGTGCACGTCACGGTGACCGGGCTGCGGCCCGGCCGTCCGTACTGGTACCGCTTCAAGGCCGGCCCGTACGTCTCGCCCACCGGCCGCACGCTCACCGCCCCCGCCCCCGGCACGATCGGCCGCCCGCTGCGCATGGCGGTCTGCTCCTGCGCCAACTACCAGCACGGCTACTTCACCGCCTACGCCGCAATCGCCGCCGAACAGCCCGACCTCGTGCTCAACCTCGGCGACTACATCTACGAGCAGGGCAGCGACCACCTGCTCGGCCCCGGCGGCAACGTCCGTGACCACGGCGGGCCCGAGGCCGTCACGCTGGCCGACTACCGGCGCCGCCACGCCCTCTACAAGACCGACCCCGACCTGCGCGCCGCCCACGCCGCCGCGCCCTGGGTGGCCGTCATGGACGACCACGAGGTGGTCAACAACTGGACCAACCTGATCCCCGCCGAGCGCCGTCAGGCCGCCTTCCGCGCGTACTACGAGCACCTGCCGCTACGCCCCGCCGCCCGCCCCGGTGGCACCGCCGTCCAGCTCTACCGGCGGCTGCGGTGGGGCGGCCTGGCCACCCTGCACGTGCTCGACACCCGGCAATACCGCGACCCGCACCTGTGCGGCGCCGGCTTCAACGACTGCCCGGCGCCGGACGGGCCCAGCCGCACGATGCTGGGCCTGGACCAGGAGCAGTGGCTGCTCGACGGTTTCCACCGCTCGCGCGCCCGCTGGGACCTCGTCGGCCAGCAGGTCTTCTTCGGCCAGCGCGACCGCGACCCCGGCCCGGGAAGGCTCGTACGCCAGGACGCCTGGGACGGCTACACCGCCGCCCGCATGCGCGTCAGCGAAGGCTGGGTGGAGGCAGGCGCGCGCAACGTCGCCGTGCTGACCGGCGACGTGCACGCGCATTGGGCGGGCGACCTCGTCCTCGACTACGACGACCCCGCGGCCCGCCCGATCGGCGCCGAGTTCGCCGTCACCTCGATCACCACCGGTGGCGACGGCACCGACGTCGACCCGGTCACCGATCCGCTGCCCGCCGTCAACCCGCGCCTGAAGCTGCATCTGCGCCACCGCGGCTACCTGATGCTGGAGATCACGCCGAGCACGCTGACCGCCGCCTTCAAGATCGTGCGGTACGTCAGCCGCCCCGGCGCGACCGCCGAGACCGCGGCCACCGTCCGCCTGCACGACCGGGTCCCCGGCCTGGGCGCGGCTACGGCGTGAGGAGCACCTTGACGGCGCGGCGCTCGTCCATCGCCCGGTAGCCCTCGGCGGCCTGCTCCAGCGGCAGGGTCAGGTCGAAGACCTGCCCGGGGTCGATGACGCGGCGCCAGATGAGGTCGATGAGCTCGGGCAGGTACTCGCGTACGGGGGCGGGGCCGCCGTGCAGGTGGACGAGGGAGAAGAACAGCTCGTCGCCCGGCAGCGCCACGTCGTGGGCGTACCCGACGAACCCGATGTGGCCGCCGGGCCTGGTGGAGCGCATGGCCTGCGTCATCGAGCTCTGTGTGCCGACCGCCTCGATGACGCTGTGGGCGCCGAGCCCGTTCGTCAGCTCCATGATCCGCGCCACGCCCTCGTCGCCGCGCTCGGTCACGATGTCGGTGGCGCCGAACCGGCGGGCCAGCTCCTGGCGGGACTCGTGGCGGCTCATCGCGATGATCCGTTCGGCGCCGAAGTGCCGGGCGGCCAGTACCCCGCACAGGCCGACCGCGCCGTCACCGACGACCACCACGGTCTTGCCCGGGCCCGCCGCGGCGGCGACGGCGCCGAACCAGCCGGTGCCCAGCACGTCGGAGGCGGCCAGCAGGCTCGGGATCAGCTCGGGTTCGGGCATGCCCGGGGTGGCGACGAGTGTGCCGTCGGCGAGCGGGATGCGGGCGAACTGCGCCTGGGTGCCGATCGAGGCCATCAGGACACGGTTGACGCAGCCGCTCTGGTAGCCGGCCCGGCAGATCTCGCAGGTGTTGTCGGAGGCCCAGAACGAGCCGACCACGAACTGGCCCGGCCGGACCGTGGTGACCTCGGGGCCGACCTCCTCGACGACGCCGACGTACTCGTGGCCCATGGGAGCCGGGTCGCCGTTCTCCTCCAGGCCCCGGTAGGGCCACAGGTCGGAGCCGCAGACGCAGGCCGCGGTCAGGCGGATGATCGCGTCGGTGGGCGCGACGATCTCCGGGTCACGGCGCTCCTCGACGCGGACGTCGCCTGGACCGTGCAGCACTGCTCCGCGCATCGTGGCTCTCCTTCGGACGTTCTGCCCTACGCCGTACTTGTTTCCGTACGCGGCCGGCCGGTGGCCGGGAAAGGCGAAGTTTGGCCTGTTCGAGGGGCTTCGCCGACCTGTGCGTGACAGACGCCGGGAGCGGGCGTTCCGCCCAATAGGATCATGGTCTGCCCCGAAGGGAGTCATTGTGATGGATCGTCGTCGTTTCCTGGCCCTGGCCGGCGCCGCCGCCGGTGCGGGCGTCGCCGGCCCCGCGTACGCCGCCGCCCCCGCGTACGCCGCCGGCTACCCCTCTTACGACAGCGGCGTCCCCGCGGAGGCGCACGGCAAGCTCGGCGAGCTGGCCCCGTACGGCATCACGGCGCTGGCCTTCACGCCGTCCGGCGGCTGGGTGATCGTCACGCAGGACGGCCGCTACTTCGCCCGCGGCATCCCCGACGCCTGCTTCACCGAGCTGGGCGCGCTCGTCAAGGCCGGCCGGCGCATCCACTGCGTGGCCTTCCCGCCCGAGGGCGGCGACCGCTGGGTGATCACCACCGACAAGGGGCTGTCGGCGCGCGGACTGCCCGAGGAGTGCCGGCAGCGCATCGCCGCCTACTATGACGCCGGGCAGCAGGTCATGTCCGTCGCGTTCCCGCCGGCCGGCGGCAACCGCTGGGTCGTGGCCGCCACGAACGGCTTCTACGCGCGGGGGGTGGACGACGAGTGCTACCAGATGATGCGCAACCTGACGCAGGGCGGGCGGCGCGTCACCCACGTCGCCTTCCCCAAGGCCAAGGGCTGGGTGGTCGTGGCGCAGGACGAGTACTTCGCGCGCAACATCCCCGACGCCTGCTACACCCGCATGAACACCCTGCACGGCGGCGGCTGGCAGGTGCACGCCCTGGCCTTCGCCCCGTCGGGCGGCTGGGCGCTCGCCACGCGCGGCAAGGTGCCGTCCCTGCCCGCCGACCGGGTCAGGCAGGTCGAGAACGCGGTCGCGGGCGGCACGATCTGGCAGCGGATGAGCGCGTACAACACGCCCGGCGTCTCCGTCGCGGTGGTCACCGGCAACAAGACCACCTGGTCCACCGGCTACGGCTGGCTGGAGGCCGGCAGCGGCGCGGCGGCCCACCCCGAGACGGCCTTCCAGGCCGCCTCCATCAGCAAGGCGGTCGCGTCCGTCGGCGTGCTGCGCCTGCTGCAGACCGAGAAGATCGCCCTGAACGCGGACGTCCGCCCCCTCCTCAACTGGACCCTGTCGCGCCGCTCCTGCCTCACCTCGACCGCCGTGCCGACCATCGACCGGCTGCTCACCCACCGCGCCGGCGTCATCGGCCGCAGCTCCACCTCGCCCGCGGACGTCTGCTCCGGCTTCGACGCCGGGGGCGGCGGCTTCGCCGGCTACGGCCCGGGCGCCACCGTGCCGACGCTGCTGCAGGTCATGAACGGCGCGGGCAACTCGCCGAAGATCGAGCTGACCACCGCGCCCGGCGCCGAGTACCACTACTCCGGCGGCGGGTTCGTCCTGCTGCAGCGCATGGTGGAGGAGCAGAGCAGCATGCCGTTCGACCAGTACATGACCGAGCAGGTCCTCGCCCCGCTCGGCATGAGGACCAGCTCGTACGCCGCGTCCCCCGGCTTCGAGCTGGCCGCCGGACACACGACCACCGGCGCCGTCATCGCCGGCAAGCGCAACCGCTACCCCGAGTCGGCCGCCGCCGGCCTCTACACCACGGTCCTCGACCTGAGCCGCCTCATCTCCTACCTCAACCGGGCCTGGAAGGCGTCCGGCGACATCGCCGGCCCGCTGACCAGGGCCTCGGTGCGTACGCTGCTCAGCCAGGGCCCGCAGCCCGGCATGGGCCGCGGCCTGTTCATCGCGAACGCCGGCACGAACCGCTTCTCCTACACCCACGACGGCTCCAACTACGGCTTCAGGTCGCTGTTCCAGGGCTATCCGGAGCTGGGCGCCGGCTACGCGGTGCTCGCCAACGGCAGCGACACGGCCCTGGTGACCGAGATCGGCGCCGCCATCAGGAAGGTGTACGGCTGGTCGTGACCGTACGCGCTGGATTCCCCCCGTCCCATCCGTGATCTTCTCCTCGTCCGGAGGTCCCTCATGCATGCCGTCAACGTGGCCTTAGCCCTTGTCACCGCCTTCCCCGCGCACGCCGTCGCGGCCGAGCCCGACCCCGTCGCCGCCCTGCGCACCCTGCTCGCGCGCGGGGCCGGGGCGACGACCGAGTTCTACGGGCAGGCCTCCACCGACATCTCGCGGGAGGTGGTGCGGAACGGCAGGCGGACGTTCATCGGCAGCGGCATGGCGCTGCGCGGCACCGGCAAGGTGAAACTGGGGCGAGCCGGCGTGGTCGCCTCCGAGCACGTCCGTCACCTCAGCATCGGCAACAGGCACCTGGTGGTGGACGAGGCCGCCAAGGACCCCTATTACGCCGGCCTGCTGCCCACCGTGGGCACGCTGCGCACGATCAGCGTGGGCGGGCGGCAGTACCAGCTCGCGCCGGGGAAGAGGTCGTGGGTGCGGGTCGGGCGGGCGAGCGGGGCCGCCGCCGCGTTCGGCGACCAGTTCGTCAATGTGCTGGAGCCCGCCACGCTGCGCAAGCTGCTGTCCGGGAAGGTGAAGAAGACCGTCTCGTCCTGGCAGAAGGACCATACGACCGGCCGCCGCCAGCGCATCTACAACTTGACTGGGACGATCACCCTCAAGGAGCTCTACCGCGTCTCGCCCAGCTTCCGTGAGGCGGCGGGGTCCGGGGCGGGGCTGGGGACGGCCGAGGTGACGTGGACGTACATGTACGACGACCGCGGCTGGCCGTACCGGGTCGGCTGGCGCTTCTACGCGCATCCCCGGCCGCAGGTCAAGGGGCTCGGCGACGACCGGATCCTGCGCGGCCACTTCGCCACCCAGTACCGGTACTGGGAGAAACCGATGCGGATCACCGCGCCCAAGGCGCGGCCGGGCCGGGGGCTGGAGACCGACGACCTCGCCGACGTCCTGAGCGCTCCCAAGCGCTGACCTGTACGGGATGTACGCCGGCATCCCACATGATCGCCTACCCGATCACAGAATGTCAGCATGATTACTCTCAGTCACGGGCATAACGCTCATCGTCTCACCAAGGGGCTACCTAGTCGGACATATGCCTAAGTGTCGGGGAAATCGGAGGCGTCGGCGATGCGGAACGGCGGCACCCTACTCATCAGCACGTGCGCGGTGGTGCTGCTCTGCACCGCCGCGTGCACGTCCTCGAGCGGCCCGGGCGGGCCCGGCGGCGCTGGCGGCGCGCTTGAGCGGGCGCCCCTCCCGCCGCCCCGGCTGGTCATCACGCCGGCGCACGGGGCCAAGAAGGTGCCGCCGGACACCGGGATCGGCGTCAAGGTCACCGGCGGCAAGATCACCGCGGTGTCCGTCGTCGATGCCAAGGGCCGCGCGGTCGGCGGCGCCCTGACCTCCGACGGGACGTGGCGGCCGACCTGGCCGTTCAAGCCCGCCGCCGCGTACACCGTGCGCGTCCAGGCCGCCGCGCCCGACGGCGGGAACGTGATCACCGAGCGGGCCGCGTTCACCACCCTGAAGCCGAAGCGCGTGCTCGAGACCGGCATGTCGCCGCTCGACGGCGAGAAGGTCGGCATCGGCATGCCGATCCAGCTCCTGCTGTCGAAGCCCGTGACCACGCAGAAGGACCGCGCGGCCGTCGAGCGGTCGCTCACCGTCCACATGTCCAAGCCGGTCGAAGGGGCCTGGAGCTGGGTGAGCGACCGGGAAGTGCAGTACCGGCCGCGCATGTACTGGCCGACGGGCGAGAAGGTCACCGTGGTCGCCCACCTGGCCGGCCTGCGGATCGGCCGCGACCTCTGGGGCCTCAAGAACCGCACCGTGCACTTCACCGTCGGGCCCCGGCACATCACCACGATCAACAGCAACACCCACCGGGCCGTCGTCCGTGACAACGGCAAGGTCGTCAAAAGGATCCCGGTCAGCCTCGGCAAGCCCGGCTACGAGAGCTGGTCAGGCACCATGATCGCCCAGGAGAAGGCGCCCGACTTCCTCATGGACTCCGCGACCATCGGCATCCCGGGCGAGTATCTGCACCACACCAA
This sequence comes from Nonomuraea sp. NPDC049504, assembly GCF_040676845.1. Taxonomy (NCBI): domain Bacteria; kingdom Bacillati; phylum Actinomycetota; class Actinomycetes; order Streptosporangiales; family Streptosporangiaceae; genus Nonomuraea; species Nonomuraea sp. NPDC049504. The sequence goes on along the minus strand of NZ_JBFAPT010000044.1, from coordinate 45,841 downwards.
GTGGAACGTCCGGATGACCTACAGCGGCATGTTCTTCCACGCCGCGCCCTGGTCGGTCGGCGACCAGGGCCGTCGCAACGTCAGCCACGGCTGCGTGAACGCCAGCACCACCAACGCCCACTGGTTCTACAACTTCACCCAGCGCGGCGACATCATCCGCGTCACGGGCACCTCGCGCAAGCTGCAGTTCGGCAACGGGCCGACGCCCTGGACCAAGTCGTGGCAGGAGTGGCTGGCCGGCAGCGCACTCAAAACCTCAACCGACGCCTGACCAGCCTTTCTCTTGGAGTGCCACGATGCTCAGAACCATCACCGGCGTAACCGCCCTGGCCTGCGCCCTCACCCAGACCCCGGCCTGGAGCGCCGCACCGGCGGGCAACGCCCCGATGTGCGTCGCCGTCTGGCAGACGACCGGCCGCATCACACAGACCGGCTACGCCCGCAACGACTGCCAATCCCGCCTCCGCCTCAAAATCATCTGGGGAAGAGGCGGCGACGGCGACTGCCAGACAGTGGACCCAGGCAAGACCATCTCCTCCCAGGTGTTCAGGGGAGTACGCGCCTTCGACGGCGCGAACACCTGCTGACACTGGGGCGTGGCCTCGTCCTGGCCGCCTTTGGGGCCGCGTCACCGTCGGTGACCGGCCCTCGGCGAATCGTGCCTGATGGCTCCGACGTTTGCTCACCGCGGCCTCTTGATATCACCGTGCAGGAGACATGGTTATCCACCATAGGCAAGCGCGGGCCATGGACGGCGGGACCGCCTGCTTCGCTGGCCGGACAGGGTGCGGTAGAGCTCGGATGGTCATCGAGCTGCGGAAACGGGCGTCAGTATGCATCAGACTTGCATGGGAACAAAGTGTACGATCACTGCTATCGTTGAATGCGGCTCGGCCGCTTGCCCATGCGCCCGCCGCTTCGGGGGATGTATCCGCATGGGTGGCAGTAGTAATATGCCGTAATACTGCGGTATTACGGTTTGCCCTCGATCTTGATCTAGGGCAATGCTCGCGCCCATAGGATCGCGGGTGATTGTGTCGAGAGGTCGGTGCAAGGGAGACCAGTGGCCGGGCTGTCAAACGACATCTCGCCGGCGATCGAACGGCTGGAGAAAAGAAGTTACATCACATATTTGAGTCGACTCAACGCCTACCGCCGACTGGCTCATGCGAACATAGCTTGGAATGCTGCGCTCGTTGCGTTGTCGACCTCGACGGTAATCGCTTCCGTTGGGATGCTCGTCGAGAAGAATATGTACGGCAAGGGCGGCGACGCCCTGATGGTCGCTTTAGCAGTGTTTTCTTTATCGATCTCGCTCGTGGTTTCCAGTGTTGGGTATGGAACAAGGGCGAAGGCGATGGAGGAGAATTATAAGAGAATACAGCAGATCTCTGTCCTTGCGGAGAATTTGAAAGAATACACCGGCCCGGACAGGTCTGAAAAATATCAGAAGTTGCTGGACGATTATCATGCGGCGATGGCGTCTTCGGAAAACCATACCGAGCATGATTATCGAAGGGTCCAGCCCGTGCCGCCCCACGCCGGATCTGGCTTCTGGCGCCGCGCGCGTGGGCTCTTCGTCTGGCTGAGGCATTTCACCGCCATGGCCTTTCCATATGTGACCCTGGTAGTTCCGGTCGCACTTCTGATCCCATTCGGCGTTTGGTTCGCCAATGGTCTATGAAGTAGCCGGCGAAGGTGTCCACACCGCCGGCCACTTCGCTGATCGGGCGGTGCCGGGTGTAATGGAGGTCATCGTCGTCCTGTCGTCTTGACCGGGGGGCAGGGCGGCACGCACCGGCCGGGCAGCGCGGACAAGACAGTGATGGGGCCTCTGGCCAGGCTCCTATGAAGTCACCGACGCCGCGTCCGGTGAGCGCACTTGAGCGCTTCCCGGCCAGGGCCGACAGATCCCGTTGAGGACCCGAGGTCAGTCAGTCGCTGGGCCGAACTCTGGCGGGAAGCGCTCACCCCTCCATCGTCACTGTCAGTCGCGGACGCCCTGGAGGAGGCTCTCCAGGCGTTGTTCGACGGCGGCGAGGCGCTCGGCCAAGGGGCGGCTGTGCAGGAGGCCGGCCACCTGGTCGGCCTCCTGCTGGTCGAACTCGACGGTGGCGATCGGGGTGTCGGGGACCTGCCGGTCGTACACGATGAGGGAACGCTGTCCCGTCGGGCTGATGATCACCGCGAGGTGGTCGCCTCGGTGGGTGTCGAAGTGGTGGATGACCCCGCCGCCTGGGACGGGGGTGTGGGTGATGTTCACCGGTGGATGTCTCCTTCCTTGAGGGGTACGGCTGCCGCGGGACGCGGGGGCTCCCTGCGCCGGACGCGGGCGATCAGCTCACCCCGGAGCGGGACCTGGACGTCGGCGACGTCGAGCAGGGTGACCTGGACGCCCCACCGGCGGGTGCTCCGGCTCACCCGCTCGGCGAGCTCGGCGCCGGCGTGGGCGACCAGACCGGGCAGGTCGGCCAGGTCCCGTCGGCCGACCTCCCGGCGCAGCTCCGCCTCGGCGGCGATGGTGGTCGCCGTCAACGGGTCGTCCGCCGTCGTCGCGTACCGGACGGGGTCGTCCACGGCCGCCACGGCGGTGGCCTTGACCCGTACGCCCACGCCGTCGCGGGTGACCAGCTCCTTGGCGAACAGGTCCAGGTACGTCAGCCGCAGCGACACCCGTACCCCTCGTTCCAGGACCGGCCACACGACGACGAGGCCGGGGCCGCGCACGCCGGCCGCGCGCCCCAGCCGGCGCACCACGAGCCGCTCGTCCTCGCCGACCACGCGCAGCGTCCGCGCCGCGAGCGCCGCGAGCGGCAGCAGGCCGAGAACCAGCCACATCACGGGCTCGGCCACCGTGAACGCCTGCCAGAGGGAGGCCGTCCGGCCGTTCGTCATGCCCTCTCCCCTCGACCGCTCGTCCGATGGGCCCGGAATCGGGTTCGCTCACTTACCAGCTTGGCCGCCGCCCCGCCCTGGCACCATTGGGCGCAGCACCCATCTCCACGGGTGGACACCATGCAGAGGCGTGGCCCCTGACTAGGGGGTCTACGGACGGAAGCGCTCCCGGTGAGGCGCGCGTCGGCGAGGGACGGTGTGCCAGCATGGCCGGTATGACGATCTTCGTCCACGAGGCCGGCCCGCACGACGCCGACGCCGTGGTGCTCCTGCACGCCGTGGGCACCACCGGCTGGATGTGGGAACGGCAGGTCACCGCGCTGAAGAGCGACCTGCGGGTGCTGGTGCCCGACCTGCCGGGACACGGGCGCAGCGCCGCCGTCGCCTGGGAGTCGATCGGCGGCACCGCCGCTCTCGTGGCCGAGCTGATCGCGGCGCGGGCGCCGTCCGGCCGGGCGCACGTCGTCGGGCTCTCGCTCGGCGGCTACGTGGCCGCGACCCTCGCCGCGACCGCCCCCGACGTGGTGGCGAGCGCGATCGTGAGCGGGGTGAACGTGCTGCCGTTCCCCAACCCGGGCCGGTTACGCCTCATGGGCGCCCTCATGGCCCCTGTCATGAAGTGGGGGCCGGTGCTGCGGGCCAACGCCCGCGCGCTCAACGTCCCCGACGCCGACGTGGACGGCTACCTGACCGCCGCCCGCACCACCGACCGCCACGCCTTCCGCAAGGCGAGCAACGACGCCATCGACTTCCGGCTGCCGCCTCGGACGTCGCCGTGCCGGGTGCTCGCGGTCGCCGGCGCGAACGAGCACGACCTCACCAAACGCTCCCTGGCCGAGATCGCCACGGCCTTCCCGAACGGCGAGGCCCGCCTGGCGCCCGGCGTGGGCCACGCGTGGAGCGGCGAGAACCCGGACCTGTTCACCGCCATGATCCGCGCCCACCTCTCCGGCTCCGCCCTCCCCGACGCCTTGACGCATGCGTGACGACTGGGGGCAGCGGGGGCGCGAGGTGCTGCGTGTCGCGGCGGGGGAGGCGCCGCGCGGTGCCGGGGTGTACTTCTTCCTGGGGGAGGGGGACGAGCTGCTGTACGTCGGCAAGGCCGGCGATCTGCGGCAGCGGCTGCGGCAGCATGCGGGGGTGCGGGTTCCGGTGTCGCGGCTGCATCAGCGGTACGACCTCGTGCGCCGGGTCGCCTGGGAGACCACGGTGGATGAGGAGGCGGCGGCCTGGCGGGAGGCGGATCTGATCTTCGCCCTGCGTCCGCCCTACAACGCCGATCCCGGGTTGCGCGCGACGGATCCACTCGGGAAGGACGCGCCGGTGCCGTACGTGGTGGTGAGTGAGGAGGCGGACGGGCGGGTGCGGTTTCACCTGACGCCCGACCCGGGCAGACACGGCCGGGCTTATGGGTGTTTTCCGCATCTCGGCAAGGGGGTGGCGTCGCGACTCGGGGTTGCGTGCAGTGACGGGTACCCGGCTCTGCTGCGGCTGCTCTGGGCGGCCGGGGGTGAGGGGGAGCGGGTGCCGGGGGCGATCACCCGGCCGGCGCCCGCGTCGTTCGCGGTCGTGGTGGCGGACGAGGTGCGTGAGAAGGTGCACCGGTTCCTGGCGGGGGCGCGGGCGCGGCTGGTGGACGAGCTGTTCGACGCGGCCTCGGAGCGGCCGGCGTTCATGCGTCCCGCGCTGCGCCGCGACAGGGAGGCGGCGCTGGGGTTCTTCGCGGCGGGGCCCGCGCTGGTGCGGGCGCGGCGGCTGCGGCACGGGGTGCGGGCGAGGGCGCTGGACGCCGGCACGTACCGGCGGCTGGTCGCGGCCGAGGTGGAGACGCTGATCGGGCCGGTGGGGGCGGCCCGGTCTGGGGCCGCCCCACGTGTGGAGGGCTAGCGGACGCGGATGAAGACCGGGTTGGAGTAGAACCACAGGTCCTCCCAGGGGCTCTCCTTCCCGTCGGCCTGCGGCTCCATCTCGTCCGTGCTGGTGCCGCGCACCCGCAGGTAGCTGTCGTGCCCGACGTCGCGCAGCGTGTACCGGATGACGCGGTCCTGGCCCTGGCGGCGCCAGTCGTTCGGGCCGAAGCGGGCGACGACCTTGGTGGTGGGGTTGGTGTCGGCGTCCAGGTTCGAGCTGACGCCGGTGACCTGGCCGACGATCAGGTCGACGCGCCGCACCTCGGGGTGGTCGCCGTTGCCGTTCTTGCCGTCCAGCGGGCGGAAGCGGATCTCCACCTCCACGTCGTTGCGGCCCCGGCTGGTGACGACGAGCGTCTCGCTGACCGTGGCGCTGCGGCCCTGGCTGCTCGCGGTGACGTCGAGCGCGGTGACCAGGTCGCCGGTGGTGACGAAGATCCGGCCGTTGCGCAGGGCGTCCATGATGTCGCCGTAGTCCTGGCGGGCGGCCACGTACGTCTTGCTGTACTCGCCGGGCCAGAAGTCGGAGCCGCCGCGCGTCCAGTGCACGTGCGAGTCGGAGGTGGCGGTGATCCACCAGTGGCGTCCCTCGCCGAGCAGGGAGTCCCACAGGCCGCCGACGCGGGCGGTCATCTGGTCGAAGCCGCCGTACGTGGGGTGGTTGCCGTAGCCGCCGCGGGCGCCGCCGTTCAGCGGGCCGGCCTGGTGCCCTGGCGCGCCCTCGAAGCCGACGTACACGTCGGGGGCGACGTTGTTGCCGTTACGGAACTCGCGCGGCGTGTCCTGGCCCCACACGCCGAGCCCGGTGGCCGACCGGGAGCCGTGATGGGCGATCACCAGCGGTTTGCGCGGCATGCCGCGGGCGGCCTTGAGGAACTCCACCATCTTGGCCTCGGTGTCGTGGCCTGGGTCGTTCGGGAAGGCGTCGAACTTGGCGAAGCGGCTCTCCAGCTCGAACAGCTGCTGCGCCTCACCGTCGTGGTGCGGGATCATCAGCGTGTGGTGGTCGAGTGCGGGCGCGTCGAACTCCATGCCCCAGAACTGCAGCACCTCGGGCACCAGCACGCGCGAGCGCAGCAGGTCGGGGTAGGCCTGCTCGAGGTTCACCTTGGAGTGCGTGGGGCCGCCGTGGTCGGTGCACATCGCCCAGGTCAGGCCGAAATGCTTGGCCATGATCGCGTTGGTGACGATCGGGTAGACGGCGTCCGCGCCCTTGTGGAAGGTGGGCGGGTTCGTCTTGGTGTCGAACTCGCCGCTGTACTCGGAGTGGACGTGGTGGTCGCCGGCCCGCCACATGCGGCCCTTGTTGCCGCCGTTGCCGAACCTGCGCTCGTCGTCGGCCTGCGCGGGGGTGCCGCCGACGAGGGGTGCCGCGGCGGCGAGCGTCGCGCCGACGCCCGCGTACTTGACCAGCCGGCGGCGGGAAAGCCCGGAGTGCTCGGTCTCCTCGGCCTTCTTGTTCTTCACAGTGCTGCCTTTCCTGCAAATGAGGGTGACAGCCGACAAACCTCCAAGACGGGCATGAACGCCGCATGAACCACCATCGGCGGCAGCGAGAACAGTGCACGCAGGGTGAAATGCGTTTGAGGAGGTACGGGGGCGCCGGTTAGCGTGCCGTTCATGACCCCCCTCGTACGGCACCGCCTGACCCGCGAGCAGACCGGCCCCGCGCTGCGCGCCCTGAGCGAGTGGACCCCGGCCGACCTGCCGGGCGGCGGCCTCCATCCCGGCGACGTGGGCTGGTACCTCCGCTTCGACGACGCGGTCGTGCACCTGTGGAGCGCCGGCGGGACGCCGGTGGCCGTCGGGTTCCTCGACGGGCACGTGCTGCGCGTGACCGCCGCGCCGGACGCCGACCTGGCAGCCGTCGCGGCGGACGCCGAGGAGGTGCTGGGGCCGGACGACGACCGTACGGACGGGCTGCCCATGCCCGGATGGACCCGCGACACGGACGAGCCCTGGACCGCGCTGACGTGGACTCCGCGCCCGGTCACCACCCGCGCCGAGCTCGTCGGCCCCGGCACCGCCGCCGACCGGGTGCTCGTGCAGCGCGCCGCGTTCGCCGGCTCCACGTTCACCGTCGAGCGCTGGCAGGCGATGAAGCGCTCGCCGGCGGGCGGGCTCGTGGTGGAGACGCTCGTCCGCACCCCGTCCGGAGCGCCCGCCGCCGCCGCGACCGGCTGGTTCGCCGGCGAGGGCAGGTGCGGGCTGCTCGAACCGGTCGGCACCGACCCCGGCCACCGCGGCCACGGCTACGGCCGCGACGCGGTGCTGGGCGCCTGCGCCGCGCTCGCCGAGCGGGGCGCGAGCGCGGTCGCCGTCGTCACCCCGTCGTCCAACGAGGGCGGGGTGGCGTTCTACCGCTCGGTCGGCTTCACCGTCGTCCGCGAGAACCTCGACTGGGCACGCGCCTGACGAAAACGCGCCTCGGCGGGCCGAAGGTCTCTGGGGCGCGCGGGCTTTCGGCCCGTCGTCCAGCGGCGGGAATGAGCGCGGCGGGCCCGTTGTTGATCTCGGGCATGGCTGATCAGAGCGTTGAGCTGAGCCCCACCGACTGGGTACGCGACCAGACGAAGAAGATCCTGGAGGCGGGCACCACCGAGGTGGCCGACATCCGGGGCTTGAAGGTGGTGCTGCTGACCTTGCGCGGCGCCAAGACCGGCAAGCTGCGTTACACGCCGCTCATGCGGGTGGAGCACGAGGGCAGCTACGCAGTCGTGGCCTCCAACGGCGGCGCCGCCGAGCACCCGACCTGGTACCACAACCTCAAGGCCCACCCGGAGATCGAGCTCCAGGACGGCGCCGTCACCCGCACCTACGTCGCCCGCGAGGCCGACGGCGACGAGCGGGCGGCCTGGTGGGAGCGGGCGGTCGCCGCCTTCCCGCCCTACGCCGAATACCAGGAGAAGACCGACCGGCTCATCCCGCTGTTCGTGCTCGACCCGAAGTGACGGTGACCGCCGCCGTCGCCCGTCCGGCACTAGGAGGCGACGGCGGCGGAGCTCATCAGGCGCCGGCGTTCATCAGGTGCCGGCGTTCATCAGGTGCTGGCGTTCATCAGGTGTCGGCGGCGAGCGCGCCGACCGTCACCCGCCACTCGCGCAACCGGCGGTCCTTGGTGACGTCGAGCTGTGTGTAGGGGTCCTGCTCGACGAGCGCCTGCGCCGCGCTCTCGTCCTCCGCCCGCAGCACGATCATGCCGCCCGCCAGGTCCGTGTACGGGCCGGCGGCGACGAGGCTGCCCTGCTCCCTGAGCTTCTCCAGATGGGCGACGTGGTCATCGCGGCGCTCGGCGCGCAGCGGGGTGTCGTGGTAACCGTAGGTCAGAACGAACAGTGCCATAACGGTGCCATTCCTTTCAGCGTTGTACCTGTCAGCTCTCCAGCCCGTACACCCGTCGGGCGGTGCCGGCGAAGACCGCCTCCTGGTCGCCGGGCGGGAGGTGGGCCAGCGCGTCCTTCCACGCGCCGACCAGTGGGGGCATGGTGGTCCAGAGCTTCTCCACGGGGAAGTTGGTGCCGAACATGGCGCGCCCGGCGCCGAACCGGCCGATCACCTCGTCGGCGACGAGCGAGATGAGGCCGGGGTCCACCCGGTGCACGAACGTGCCCTGCCCGGTGAGCTTGACGACGACGTTCGGCAGCCCGGCCAGCGCCGCCAGCCCGGAACGCCACGACGGCACGTCCGCGTCGCCGATGAGCATGCCCGCGTGCACGAGCACGAACGTGACCTCGGGGAAGTCCGCCACCAGCTCGGCCGCGTCCGCCATCTGCTCAGGGAAGACCTGCAGCTCGAACAGCCAGCCGAGACCGGCGAGCGCGCCGACGTTCTTCCTGAACACCGGGTTCTTCGTCCGGTCGGGGGCGTCGGCGAAGCGGAACTCGGGCCGCTCGTGCCAGTGCAGCTGCTGCCGCACGCCCCGCACCAGCGGGGTGAGCGCGGCCTGCCGCCGCATGACCTCGGGGGCGTCGTCGGCGAACATGTCGGCCGCCGCGACGACCGCCGTCGGCCAGCCGCTCTGCTCGTGCACCTCGCGCAGCCAGCGCACCTCGTCCTCGACCCGGTCGAGCGGCCAGTTCGTCTGCACGTAGACGGACTGGGTGATGCCGCAGGCGGTGGCCTCGGCGACGTACTCGTCGATCAGGTAGTCGCGCCTGATGGGCTCGTACGGGCCGAAGATGCGCGGCACCATCGGCCCGGACAGCCACGGCTGGTCGGCCACCCGCCAGATGTGGTGGTGCGCGTCGACGATGGGGCCCGTGTACATGACCATCACTCCCTGCCCAGAAGCCGTACCTGCTCGTACGCCGTGCGCAGGTCACGGACGCCGGCCAGCGCGTCCAGGTGGCCCAGCACGGCCGACATGCCGCGGGTGACCGGCCGGTACGCCGGGTCGCAGGCCAGCGGCGACCACCACAGCAGCCGGTGGCCGAGCAGCGACAACCGCCGTACGGCCGCCCGCATCGGCTCGCAGTCGCCGCGTTCCAGGCCGTCCGACAGCACGATCACCAGGGCGCCGCGCGCCATCGTGACGTAGCGGGCGTTGCCCAGGAACTCCTGCAGCGCGGCGCCGATCCTGGTGCCGCCCTCGGCGTCCAGGACGACCTCGCTCAGCGCGGCGACGGCGGTGTCCACCTCGCGGGCCCGCAGCGCCGCGGTCACCCGGGTCAGCCGGGTGCCGAACGTGAACACCTCGGCCCGCTCAAGCCGGGCGGTCACCGCGTGCGCGAAGCGCAGGTAGGCGGCGCTGTGCTGCTTCATCGAGCCCGACACGTCGATGAGCAGCAGCACCCGGCGGTGCCTGCGCGGCCGGTCACGGCGGCGCAGCGTCACGATCTCGCCGTGGGTGCGCCAGGACTCGCGGCAGATCCTCGCCAGGTCGATCCACGGGCCGCGCCTGGCGGGCCTCCTGCGGCGTGAGCGTACGGACGGCACCGCGCGGGGCAGTTCCCTGCGCAGCAGCGTGAGCAGCGCCCGCTCGTCCTCGCTCGCCGCACCGAACATCGGACGCCGCTCGCGCTCGGCCCGCCCTGCCTCGCGGCCCGCCCGGCCGCCGAGCGCCGCCGCGAACGGCGACTCGTCCCCCTTGCCCTGCGGCGCGGGCGTCTCGTCCTCGGGGGACTCCTCGTCGGGGACGTGCCGGGTCCCTGCCGTCCCGAACCAGCGCTCGAACGTGGGGGTGTAGACGTCGAGGTCCTCGCGGGCGGCGGTGAGCGTGCTCGCCCCGATCCAGTACAGGTGCGTGACGTCGCGCGGGCCCACGGCCTCGATCGCCCGCAGGAACACCAGCCGCTGGGGGACCGGCACCCGCAGGCCCTGCTCGTGCAGGTCGCGCAGGAACCCGTGCACGTGCTCGGCGACTCCTTCGGCGAACTCGGGCCCAGTCGCGGGTGCTGTCGCCGGCCCCTTTCCGGGGTCAGTCACAGAACACCTCCGCCGCGTGCCGTTCGACCAGGGCCAGGTCCTCCTCGTGCTTGACGAGCAGCCCCGCCGACCTGCGCATCGCCTCAGGCCAGCTCGCCCCCTCACCGGCCAGCGTGCGCACGCCGCGCGCCCACGACGTGGACTCCGCGATGCCCGGCCGCTTGAGCAGCGCGAGCGCGCGGATGCGGTGCACGGCGTCCACCAGGCGGGCGGCGCTGCGCTCGTCCAGCCCCGGCTCCTGCGCCCGGATGATGGCCCGCTCGCGGTCCGCGTCGGGGAAGGGGATCCAGTGGTAGAGGCAGCGGCGCTTGAGCGCGTCGTGCAGCTCGCGGGTCCTGTTGGAGGTGAGCACGACGAACGGCACGCTCGCCGCCCGCATGGTGCCGAGCTCCGGGATCGTGATCTGGAAGTCGCCCAGGAACTCCAGCAGGAACGCCTCGAACTCGCTGTCGGCCCGGTCGATCTCGTCGATCAGCAGCACCGCTCCGGACGCCGCCCGCAACGCCCGCAGCAGCGGCCGCTGGAGCAGGAACTCCTCGCGGTAGAGCCGGCCGACCTCGCGCCCCTCCACCTCGGCGGCCCGCAGTGACAGCAGCTGCTTGGGGTAGTCCCACTCGTACAGGGCCTGGGAGGCGTCCAGGCCCTCGTAGCACTGCAGCCGGATCAGCTCGCGGCCGAGCACCCGGGCCAGCACGTTCGCGATCTCGGTCTTGCCGACGCCCGGCTCGCCCTCCAGCAGCAGCGGCAGCCCGAGCACGCCGGCCAGGTGCACGGCGGTCAGCAGACCCTCGCCCGCGAGATAGCCCTCCGCGCCGAGCCGGCGGCCCAGCTCGTCCTGGTCGGAGAGCAGCGCGTCAGCCGGCCCCTCAGGTCGCACGGCCGGCCCGCAGCTCATCCAGCCCGCGCAGCACCTTCTCCGGCGTGAACGGCATGCTCGTCAGCCGTACGCCCACCGCGTCGTACACCGCGTTGGCGATCGCGGGGATCGGCGCGTTCGCCGTCATCTCCCCGATCCCCTTCGCCCCGAAGGGCCCGTTGTCGGCGGGCCGTTCGAGGAGCACGCTGGTCTGCGCCGGGATGTCGGCGGGCCCCGGCATCAGGTACTCGGTGAAGTCGAGCGGGCCGTGCTCGCGCGAGTGCGGATAGTACGGCTCCGTCGACTCGAACAACGCGTGCGACAACCCCATCCAGGCGCCGCCCTCCACCTGCTGCGTCGCGATGGCCGGATTGAGCGCCCTGCCCACCTCGTAGGTGTTGTAGAGCCGCAGCACCTCGATGACGCCGGTCTCGTCGTCCACCTCGACCTCGGCCACCGTGCACGCGTGCGCCTGGCAGGAGTCGGGGTCCATCTCCCCGGTCTCCGGCACCACCGGGCTCGGCTCCTTCAGGAACATGCCCCGGCCCGAGATCGTCCGGCCCTGGCGGAAGTGCGCGGCCAGCGCCACCTCGCTGACGTGGATCTTCTTCTCCGCCGAGCCCTTGAGCCGGACGTAGCCGGTGCCGTCGGTCTCCAGGTCGCCCGCGTCCACCTCCAGCTCGTCGGCGGCCACCTGCAGCATGACCTCCCTGGCCTCGCGCGCCGCCATGATCACCGCGTTGCCGACGCGGTGCGTGCCGCGGCTGGCGAACGTCCCCATGCAGTGCGGTCCCGTGTCGGTGTCGGCGGTGTCGATGATGACGTTCTCGATGGGGATGCCCAGCGTCTCGGCCGCGCACTGCGCGACGACCGTCCGCAGCCCCTGGCCGAGGTCCACCGAGGAGAGCGTCACCACGAAACCGCCCATGGTGGTGGCGTGCACCAGGGCCTGGGACGGGTCGCCGCCCAGGTTCATCCCGGTCGGGTAGTTGACTGCCGCGTACCCACGTCCGCGCCGCAACGCCATCTGCTCAGCCCTCCGCTCGCTCGGTGGACGACATCGCCCGGTACTCGGGTGGCAGCTCGTGCCCCACCAGGTCGGCGGCTCGCTGGATCACCTCGACCAGCGCCGTGCCCGACGCGATCTTGCGGTGCGCCTTCATGTCGCCGTCGCGGTAGGCATTGAGCAGCCGCAGCCGCAGCGGGTCCATGCCCAGCTCCCTGGCCACCAGGTCCATGTGCGACTCCAGCGCGAAGTCGCCGATCGTCACGCCGAAGCCGCGCATGGCGCTGGACGGCGTGCGGTTGGTGTAGACGCAGTAGCAGTCCACGTGCACGTTCGGGATCGTGTACGGGCCCGGCATGTGCGCCGCCGCCTTGGTGACGCCGTAGGGGCTGTGCCGCGAGTACGCGCCCGCGTCCACGTACAGCCTGACCTGGCGGGCGACGATCCGGCCGTCGTCCATCACGCCGTCCTTGATGTAGATGCGCTCGGCGGCGCGCGTGGACGACACCTGCATCTCCTCGGCGCGGCTGTAGACGTACTTGGCGGGCCGGCCGGTCAGCAGGGCCGCCAGGCAGGCCAGCGGCTCCACGATGACGTCCACCTTGCCGCCGAAGCCGCCGCCCACGGTGCCGCCGACGACCCGCAGGTCGGTGGGCGGGACACCGAGGATGAGCGCGGTGTTGTCGAGGGTGAAGAAGGCGGCCTGCGTGTCGCTGTGGATGCGCAGCCGGCCGTCCCCCTGCGGGACGACCACGCAGCCGGTCGGCTCGGTCGGCGCGTGCTCGATGGGGGAGGAGTCGTAGCGGCCCTCGATGATGCGGTCCGCCTCGGCGAAGCCCCGCTCGACGTCGCCGAAGCGGACCCGGCGGCAGTGGTGGCCCTCGTAGACGAAGTGGTTGGTGCCGGCCTGCTTGATGATCGGCGCGCCCTCGGCCAGCGCCTCCTCGACGTCGAGCACGGCCGGCAGGTCGGTGTAGTCCACCACGACCCTGGCGGCGCCCTCGCGGGCGGCCTCCTCGGTCTCGGCGACCACGGCGACGATCGGCTCGCCCCGGTACAGCACCCGGTCCTCGGCCAGCACCGGCTCGTCGTCGGGGCCGACTCCGATCAGGCGGAGGACGACGTACCAGTTGTTCGGCACGTCCTCGTGGGTGATGACGCGCAGCACGCCCGGCACCTGGAGGGCGGCGGAGACGTCCACGCCGTTGATGCGGGCGTGGTGGCGGGTGGAGCGGTGGATCTTGACGTGGGTGAGGCCCGGCGGGGTCATGTCCTCGAAGAACGCCGTGCGGCCCGTGACGTGGGAACGGGCGTCAGAGCGCTGGACGGGGGCGCCGATGACGGTGAAGTCGCCCGTCCGCTCCTGGGTGAAGTACGCGGTGTCGATGGGGGTGAGGCGGGGCGTCATCGGTCGGCCCCCGCGGTCTCGGGCGTCGCGGTCTCGGGTGTACCGGGCCCGGGTGTACCGGTCTCGGGTGTACTGGGCTCGGCGGTCGCTTCGCGGCGGCGTTCCGCGGCCGTCAGGACGGCGGTGATGATCGGCTCGTAGCCGGTGCAGCGGCAGACGTTCCCGCAGATGGCCTCGGCGACCTCCTGGCGGCTGGGGTCCGGGTTACGGTCGAGCAGAGCGGTGGCGGACATGATCATCCCGGGGGTGCAGAAGCCGCACTGCGTGGCGAACCCGTCCACGAACGCCTGCTGCACGTCGCTGAGCCGCTCGCCGTCCGCCTGGCCCTCGATCGTCTCCACCGCCGCGCCGTCCACCGTCACGACGGGGATCAGGCAGGCGACCACCGGCCGGCCGTCCAGCAGCACCGTGCAGCTGCCGCACCCGCCCTGCGCGCACCCGCGCTTGGCGCCCATCAGCCCTAACGTCTCACGCAGCGCGGCCAGCAGCGTGGTCGAGGGCCGGGCGATCAGCTCGCGTTCGGCGCCGTTCACCTTGAGCGTGACGATCCTTGACGGCATGCGTTCCCCTTTCAAGCCCCGAGCAGGGCGCGACGCAGGTGGACGGGGTAGACCCTGGCGCGGTACCAGGCCGAGGCGTAGGCGTCGCCGACCGGCTCGAAGGCGTCCGCCTCCGCCGCGCGGGCGACGGCCTCGGGGGTCAGCGGCTCGCCGAGCAGCGCCCGTTCGGCCCCGGTGGCGCGTACCAGACGGTGGGTGAGCCCGCCGACGGCCAGCCGTACGTCGGCGACCACGCCGTCCTCGACCATGACCCTGGCCGCGACCGTGACGATGGAGCCCGAGTTGAGCCGCCGCCTGGCCGCCTTGTGGAAGCGGAACGTGCCCGGTGCCGGGGCGGTGAACCGGATCCGCGTCACCAGGTCGCCCTGGGGCAGGCCCTCGGCCGCGACGCGCTCCAGGGGCTCGCGGCGGGCGCCGTCCGCGCCCAGGACGTCCAGCTCGGCGTCCAGGGCCAGCAGGGCCGCCGCGAGGTCGCCGTACGGCTGCGGCACGAAGAGGTTGCCGGCCACGGTGGCGAGGTTGCGGACCGGCGGTGCGGCGATCGAGCGCACGCAGGGGGACAGGTAGGGGAGCCGGGGGTCGTCCTCGACGTCGGCGAGCGTGGTGGCCGCCCCCAGGGTGACCACGCCGTCCTCGGCGTCGATGCCGCGCAGGCCGGCCTTGCGCAGGCTGACCAGGCGTACGTCGGTGCCGGCGGTGTCGTCCAGCTTGGCCATCAGGTGGGTGCCGCCGCCCAGGGGGAGTGCGCCGCCTCGGAGGTAGGCGTGCGCCGCGTCGGCACTGTCCGGCATCTCGACCGATATCAGCATCTGCGCTCCAATTATCGATATCGATAATTTGAACGTAGATGAGATGATTCGAGAGTCAAGAGGGGATTTTGGAGGGAGGTCTGGTGCCAGAACCCACGGCCCGCACAGCCCATCCGTCCACCGCGCCGCGCTCCGCCCGGCCGACCCTGAGCCGGCAGATCCGCGACGGCCTGCTGCGCAGCATCGTCACCGGCGAGCTGGGCGAGGGGGAGCGGCTGATCGAGACGAAGATCGCCGCCGAGTACGGCACCAGCCAGGCCCCGGTCCGCGAGGCGCTGCGGCAGCTCGAAGGGCTCGGCCTCATCGAGAGCAGGCCCCGGCAGGGCAGCCGCGTGCTGCCCTTCGCCGAGCAGACGATCCGCGAGGCGTACATCATGCGGGCGGCCCTGGAGGAGACCGCGACCCGGCTGGCCATGCTGGCGGGGGCGCTCCCGTTCGACCTGCT
Source organism: Nonomuraea sp. NPDC049504 (assembly GCF_040676845.1). NCBI lineage: Bacteria > Bacillati > Actinomycetota > Actinomycetes > Streptosporangiales > Streptosporangiaceae > Nonomuraea > Nonomuraea sp. NPDC049504. The sequence continues at coordinate 30,528 of NZ_JBFAPT010000044.1, read as the reverse complement.
GGAGGCGGCGGTCGGGGACATGTACGCCTGCGCCCGCGCCGCCGACATGACCGGCATCGGCCTGGCCAGCGCCCGCTTCCACCGCCACGTCGTCCAGGCCGGCGGCAACGGCCTGCTGACCCGCGCCTGGGAGGCCCTGCAGATCGAGGCCCGCACGGCCATCGCCCTGATGGTCACCGGCCCCGAGCTGGAAGGCGTCGCCGACGAACACCGCGACCTCCTGGACGTCATGCGCACAGGGGACGTCGAGTCGGCCTGCCGCCACGCCAGGGACCACCAGTGGGCCTACGCCGACACCCCCCACGACGCCTACGGCACCCCCCGCCCCCAGAAAACCTGACCCCACCCAGACGTGAACGGCCAGGACGAGGGCCGGCTGTCCGGCTTCGTCGCCAACGGCCAGGACGTGCTGCGCCGCAACCCGCTGAGCTCGTTCCCCGCGGGCCCGCCCACGCCGCCCTGCTGGTGACGGCCGACGTGGACGAGCGGTTCCGCGTCGCGGCCGACGTGGTGATCGACGGCTTGCTCGCCCGATCCGGCCGGACCGACTGTGGAGGTTGAATGCCCTTTTCGTACGGTCTGGGCTATGGTCGGGCTTATGACGGGACCGTGGGGCACCACGACACCACGAGGCTCCCTCGCGCGGTGCGGCGTGATGGGCCTGCTCCTGCTGTCCCTGCTGGCGGCCGGCCTGATGACCGGCGCCCACAACGGCTGGTACGAAGCCGACCAGGTCCCCCGATCGGCCCTGGCCCCCAGCAAGACCAGCGACGAACACGCCGGCGACGACGGCCTGTCGAGCCTGCCACCGCAGGCGTCCAGCGTCCGCGAACATCCCGTGCTGACGCTGTGGCCGCCCCTGCGCGGCATGCGGCACGCCGAGGCCGCCCACCTCGCGCTGCTGCCCGCGCCACGTCCCGAAGGGGACCTGACCGGCGACCCCCAGCAGTTCGGGCACCGCACCGCGGGCTCACGCAGCCCACCCCTGATCTGACGCCACCCCTGTCTTCACGATCACCGTCACTCCAGCGTGCCGCTGGAGCAACCCCGTATCCGATGGGGACGCCGTCCTTTCCCTTCGCGTCCAGCGAGGAGCAGATCAGCGTCATGGCCGACGACAGATCAGTCCACACCCACCTGCAGCACTACACCGAGCACCTGGAGCGGCTCGAGGAGCTGCGCGAGCTGCTCGACGACCGGCTCGCCGCCACCGACCCCGTGCTCGACCGGGCCGCCGCCGGCCGCATCAGGGCCGCACTCGAACGCATGGACCGCGGGCTCTACGGCATCTGCCGGGGCTGCGGGACCTTCATCTCCTTCGACCAGCTGCTCCAGGCGCCGGACCGGCCGTCCTGCGACGCGTGCTCGCAGCTGCGCGGCCAGGAGGAAGCCGCCTAGCCTGGGGTGTGACCTAGGAGGTTCCCCAGTCGAGGAGCGTTCCGGTGCCGGAAGGTGAGGCCGCGACCTAGGATGCCGGTCACCGACCTTCAGCGATCGGACGGCGGTGAGACGTGCGATGAAGCGGGACGCCTCCCAGCAGGCCGGCTACGACGTGTTCATCTCCTACAGCCACAGCCGGGACACCGGGCTGGCCGAGGCGCTGCAGTCCGAGCTGCAGCGCTTCGCCTGCCCCTGGTACCGGCCCAGAGCGCTGCGCGTCTTCCGCGACAAGACGGACATGGCGGCCAGCCCGCAGTTATGGCCGGAGATCGAGCGGGCACTTCGCGTGTCCCGGTGGTTCGTGCTCATGGCGTCCCCTGCCTCCGCCGCCTCCCCCTGGGTGCGCAGGGAGGTGGAGTGGTGGCAGACCAACCGGTCGCCTGAGCGCCTGCTGATCGCGCTCACCGACGGGACGATCACGTGGGCGGGAGGCGACTTCGATCAGGCACGTACCGACGCGATCCCGCCGTCCCTCTCACGATATTTCGCCTACGAGCCGCTCTGGATCGACCTGCGGTCGCTGCGCCCGCCGCCTGGCACGACGGGGCGTCCCCGGCTGGGGGACGTCGTCGCCGAGTTCGCCGCGCCCGTACACGAGCGGCCGAAGGACACGCTGGTCGGCGAGCACATCAAACGGCAGCGGCAGACCAGACGGGTGGTCCGTCAGGTGATCGCGGCGCTCGCCACGCTGGCCGTCCTCGCGACCGCCGCCGCCGTGACGGCCGTCGTGCAGCGCGACGAGGCGGTCAGGCAGGCGCTGATAGCGACCGCCGGGCGGGCCGCCGCCGAGTCCGCGGCCATGGCGCCGGACCGGATGGACGTCGCGCAGCTCCTGGCCGTGGAGGCGTACCGGATGTGGCCGGACGAGCAGACCCGCGCGGCGCTGCTCAGCGCGGTGACGGCGAGCCCCGCGCTGGTACGCCATCTCCAGGCGGGCGCCCCCGTCTCGGCCGTCGGCGGCTCCCAGGACGGGCGGGTCGTCGTCGCGGGCACCCGTGACGGACGGGTGCTGTGGTGGCGGGCGGTGGACGGGGCGCGGGCGGGCTCCGCCGAGCTGCCCAGGCCGGTCAAGGACGTCGCCGCCGACCGTACGGGCCGGGTCGTCGCCGCCACCGACGGCACCTCCGTCCTCACGACGCCCGCCACCCGCCTCCCGAAGACATGGGGCGGCCCCGTGGACGCCATCGCTCTGTCACCGTCCGGCCGCTTCCTGGCGGTGGTCGTCCCCGGCCGGCTCACCAGGGTGGATCTCACCACGGGCGCCCGGCGCACCACGCGTACGTTCGACAGGCCCGTGGACGTGGCGATGCCCAGCGCCTCCACGATCGTGGTGGGCGACGTGGCGGGGCAATGGGAGTACTACACGGGCACGAACCTGCGGCTCACGCTCAGCTCGCGCCACTCGGTGATGGGCGCGCACGGCTTCGCGCCCACATTCTCCAGCAACGGCGCCTACTTCACCCACACCCGCACCAATGGCGGGCCCATGCCGCTCTATCCGACCATCCGGCCGCTGTCGATCACGAACGACTCCGCACCCAAGGAAGCGCGGTCTCACGGCAACTCGCCCCAGGCGATCGCCCTGAGCGACGACGGCCTGCACTTGGCGGTGGCCGACGGCACCGCGATCTACGTCTCCTCCGTCGATCTGAGGGGCGAGCAGGTCACGCTGCCCGGCAGTGGTGCAGTGATCGAGGGCGGCCTGCGTTTCCTCGGCGACCGCGATCACCTCGTGTCGGCGGCCGGGGACGTCGTCACGGTATGGGATCTGCAGCACGCGGGACGCATCGGGGAACGTGCCAAGGTGAGCCTGTACCGCTCGTGCAGTGGTTGCGACGCGCCGCGAGCCGAGGTGAGCGCCGACGGCACCCGCGTGGCCGTGCAGACCGTGGGTGAGATCGTCGCCGTGCACGACTGGGATCGGCGGGGCAGCCAGACCTTCGAGGGAGTGGGATGGCTTCTCGGGTGGAGCGCCGACGACGTCCGGCTCTTCACCGCCCAGACCGACCACCTGGAGACGCTCGACACGCGGGACCTGACGCGCGCCAGGAGTCCCTTCAGAGATGAGCTGCCCGGCACTCCGATCGCCGTCACCCCGGACGGGCGTGACCTGCTGACCCTGAGCGACACGGGCGCTCTTGAGATCCGCGACGCCACGACCGGCGTCACACGCGCCAGGATCCCACCGCCGAAGCAGGTGACGGGAGCCTACCGGTCGGTCGTCGACTTCGAGCGGGGCATCGTCGTGGCCCAGGGCGCCGTCGGGACCACGGCGTACGCCGTCCTGTACGACCTCGCCGAGGGCACGAGCCGCGTCATCGGATCCGGCTCCTCCCAGTACGTCGCGACCGGCGGCGGCAACGTCGTCGTGCAGCGCCGTGACGGCCCCCTCGAAGTGTGGGACGACACCGGCACCACGCTGCGCCGCACGATCCCCCGCGACACGACCTTCAGCCCTCGCGAGCTGCCCCCGCAGAGCGTCCCCGCCGTCAACGACACCCTGGTCGTCCAGCGCAAGTCGGACGGGGTGATCGTGCTCACCGACCTCGGCACCGGCACCGACGTCGGCACCCTGCGCCTGCCCGGCTACTGGGTCCAGTTCAAGACCGCGATGCGGCTGACGGCCGACGGCTCCCACCTGATCACCGCGACCGACCCGGGCGGCTCCCCTGGGCTGCTCGTCCGCTGGCGCCTGTCGCCGTCCGCCTGGACCGCGGCCGCCTGCGCCGCCGCCGGCAGGAACCTGACCCCGGAGGAGTGGCGCCGCCACATCGGCACCCCGCCCCCGGACGACCTGTCCTGCACCCGTCAGAGGTAGCGGGCCAGGAAGCCGAGGAGCGTGCGGGCCAGGGTGACGCGGTGGTCCGACAGGGCGTGGTCGGTGGGCAGGACCTCGTGGTGCAGGCGCTTGACGGGATGGGCCCGGTACGCCGCCACGAGGGGGTCGTGGTGCACTTCGGACGGGGTGACGTCGTCGCGGCCGGTGCCGATGAGCAGCACCGGGCGGTCGGCGAGCAGCGGCGCGAGCCCGGCCAGGCGCCATGCGTCCCCGGCCGCCTCCATCTCCGCCACCAGGGCCTCGCCGCTGGTGCCCTGGAGCGGGCCGAGCGAGTCGGCGAACGCCTCCGTGTAGACCCCGCGATGGGAGGGATCGTCGCGGATGAGGGCGGCGACCGTACCGAAGTCGAACCCGGCGATCGAGGCGACGGCGGCGATGGACGGGTCCGCCGCCGCGGTCATCAGCGCGGCGAAACCGCCCAGGCTGTGCCCCACCACCGCGATCCGCCCGGGATCCAGGCGATGGGCGGAGGCGAGATCAGGCTCGCGCAGCCTGGACATCACGGTCGCGGCGTCCTCCAGCACGTGGGCCCATGACCAGGACCCGCCGACGCCCCACGAGCCGCGGTAGTGGAACACGAGCGCCGCGTACCCCGCCCGGCGCAGCGCCTGCGCGAGGTCGAAGTTGCGCTCGTTGCCGGGAAAGCCGTGCAGCAGCACCACGACGGGATGCGGCCCGGGCCCGGCGGGCACGTGCAGGACGCCCAGCAGGTCCGTGCCGGCGCTCTCGAAGGTCAGCGCCGGGGTGGTGGCCGGGAAGCCGGGGTCGAGCGGGGGGTCGTCGGCGAGGGGGTCGGTCATCGTTACGCTCCCAAAAAGGCGATTCGGTAGGGCCGGTAGCAGCATGCCCTACCCGGCCCCGATATAGAGGGAGAGGACCGCATGGTGAACACGCTGAACCTATGGCGCCGGCCGCTGGGCGAGGTGCCCGGCGAGGTCTGGGAGCGTACGGACCTGGAGGTGCTGATCCTCGCCGAGACCGGCCTCAAAGCCCTCCCGCCCGAGATCGGCCGCCTCCACAAGCTGGTCACCCTCGACCTGGGCCACAACGAGCTGACCACCGTGCCGGACGAGCTGGGCGGGCTGACCGCCCTGAGCGGCTGCCTCTACCTGCACGACAATCGCCTGCGCGAGCTGCCCGGCACGCTCGGCGGGCTGAGAGGGCTGCGCTACCTCAACGTCGGCGAGAACGAGCTGACCGCCCTGCCGGAGTCGCTCAGTGGCATGGCCTCGCTGATCGAGCTGCGCGCCCAGCACAACCGGCTGACCACGCTGCCCGCCGGTCTCGGCGAGCTCTCCCGGCTGCGCGAGCTGTGGCTGCGCGGCAACGCGATCGAGCACTTGCCGCCCTCGGTGGCGGGCCTGCGCGAGCTGCGCCACCTCGACCTGCGCGACAACCGGCTCGCCGAGCTGCCGGAGCCGCTCGCCGGCCTGCCGCTGCTGCGCCAGATGGACCTCAGGAGCAACAGCCTCACCGAGTTGCCCGGCTGGGTCACCCGCATGCCCGCCCTGGAGAAGCTCGACCTGCGCTGGAATCCCTGCGACCCCGACCCGTCCCTGCTGGCGGAGCTTGAGCAGGCCGGCTGCGTCGTCCTCACCTAGGTCTCACCGTCGGGCAGCCGCTGTCACGGCTGGCGGGCGGGCGCGGCCACCGCGTGGTCGCCGGCATGCCGCGAGCCCGTCGCGGTCTGACCGTCACCGCCGCCCGGCCGGCAGCACCGACAGCGCGGCGGCCGGGCGATCAGGTGGCCCGCACCGTACTCAGGCTGGGCGGCGGCGGAGGTTCGGGGAGCAGGGACCGCAGCTCGATGTTGATGGACCGCAGGCGTTCCTGCTCGCCGGTGTCCCGGGCGTGTTCACCGTCGCGGATGAGGCGATCCGCCCTGGCCTGGTGACGCATCTGTTTCCTGAGGCTCGTCAGGTCCTGGAACACCAGCGGCTGCAACACCCCGGCACGATCCAGCACTCGCAGGGCGTGATCACGCAGCTGATCGGTGCGCTGACGTAGCAGGTCGCCGTCGCGGGACCGCACGGCGTCGGCGATCTCCCGTTCCAACAGCGGCAGGTCGTCACGGTCTGAGGGACTGCCATGCGCGGCCACCAGGTCGCGGACCTCGGTCATCAGGGATTCGGCCGCGCGCACGAGCTCGGGCCAGGCCAGCTCGTCCTCCACGGCGTCGAGGGCGAGCTGCAGGTCCAGCAGGGCCTTGGCGGCATGGGCCACCTCTTCGGCACTGTGCAGGGCGGCCTGGACGGTGCGGTCCAGCTCTTCGAGCATGCCTTCGTCGTCCACGCGCTGGAGCAGCAGGGTGGCCACCGCGTTCTCCACGGAGCGGCATCGGTCACGCAGCGCCGTGTGCCTGGCCCGTTCCGCGTCCGCGTCCAGCACCAGCTCGGCATGGTCGATCACCGGCTCGCTGAGCAGGTTGATGGTGGTCTCGAACGCCTGGTCCAGCAAGGGGACGAACGCGCTGACCTTCACCAGGCGGGACGCGTCGATCTCGATGGTCAGCCGTACTTCGCTGCCGGCGGGGACGGCCCTCGCCACCTGGTCCGCACTCACCTCGATGCGGCCGATGATCCGGTTGCGGTCCGCCCGGCCTCGCTCTCCCTCGAGCACGGGGATGCGGATGAGCCCGCCGCTGTGCCCCTGCTGCACGGAGACGGTGGTCCGCAGCGGCGCGGTGCGCCGGACCGGCAGCCGCGCGCCGCGTTCGACTAGTTCGCGCACCTGGTTGTCGACAAGGCCGACGCCGATGGCGTGGGTGAGCATGGGCTCGGTCTCCACGGCTCCGACGGTGTAGGTGAGCCGGTCGGGGCTGAGGCGATGCCGCGTCCCCGTCGTGTCGGTCAGCAGGACGGCGAACGTGTTCCGCCGGCCGTGCTCGGCGCGCAGGGTGCTGCTGAACTCGCCGCTGCGGGAGAGGGTGATCCGTCCGCTGCGCCAGGGCGGGTCCGACTGGTCGTTGACGAGCTCGACGGACATGCCGGCGGCGGCCGCGCCGTCGGGCGCGCTCACCCGGCCGATCACGACCGGGTCCAGGTCCGGGCTGATCCGCGGATACTCGCAACGCAGTGCGTAGACGCCCGGCTCCGGCGCGGCCGCCGTCCACTCGTCGGGGAGTGCCTGAGCGCCGGCGAAGATCGCGGCCCCGCTCGCGACGACGGTCATCGGGTCGTGCCCGAAGTCCAGCGGGATACCGAGTCCCCGCCGGGGATCGGCGAGCCGCTCGCGAAGGAAGGGCATGGCGGTCTGGCCACCCACCATGATCACCTTCTCGATGTCGCCCGGCTCTGCGCCCAGTTCGGCGAGCGCCGTGCGGCACAGGTTCACCGACCGGGTGACGAGAGGCTCGGCGAGTCGTTCCACATCCGCGCGACTCAGCTCGTGGTCGAACTCGAACCGCTGGCCCGTGTCGTCGGCGAGTTCGACGTAGACGTCGGCCGTCTTCGCCCGGGACAGCCGGATCTTCGCCAGCTCCGCGGCCTGCTTCAGGGTGGCGACGGCGGCGCGCCAGCGCGGGTTGCCGCGCGCCAGACCGGAAAGCTGCGGAACCTGGCGTACGGCGGCCGGAATCAGCAGGTCTTCCACGACGCGCCAGTCGAGCAGCTTGCCGCCCAGGAAATTGTCACCGCAGTGCCCGACGACCGAGAACTCCCCGTCGCGCAGCCGGATCACGGCCGCGTCGAACGTGCCGCCGCCGAAGTCGTACACCAGCCACGTCGCGTTCTCGTCGGTGGCCTGGAAGCCGTAGGCGTGCGCGGCGGCGGTGGGTTCTTGGATCAAGCGGGTGTGCTCCAGGCCGGCCAGGCCGGCCGCGCGACGGGTCGCCTCGCACGCGCTCAGGTCGAAGGCGGCGGGAACGGTGATCACCGCGGCGCGTACCTCTTCCCCCAGCCGGGCGGCGACGTCGGACCGCAGCGAGGAGAGCACTTCGGCGGACATCTGCTCGGGCGTCATGGTACGGCCGGAGGCGGGGAAGTGCTTGTCCTGGCCCGCCGTGCCCATGCGGAGCTTGAACTCGACGCAGGTGTTCTCCGGGTCGCGCTCGCTGCGCTCCCGGGCCGCCCGGCCCACGAAGAGGCGATCCCGGCGGTCGATCCAAATCGCCGACGGTGTCGTCTCGTCGCCGTCGTTGTTTCTGATCACCTCGGTGTGCACGCCACGCAACAGGGCCACCGCGCTGTTGGTGGTGCCGAGGTCGATGCCGACGTCGATGGTGGTCCTGGTCACCCTTGCTCGCCTTCCTTACCGCCGGCCTGGCCCGGCTCGTCCTCCTGCGGCACGCCGACGATGACCTCACCGAGCGCGATGGGGGCGTCGCGCAGGTACACCGCGGGCCGGACGGTCTCCACGACCTCGTCGTGATCGAGGCCGGGCATCGGTTGGTAGGCCAGGACTCGCAGCCGCAGCCCGGGGTCGAATGCGGTGCCCTCGTACGACCGCGTCGTGACGCCCACCTCGGACAGGGCGTCCAGCACGGCCTGGAGGTGCCGGTGCACGCCCGCGGGCAGACCGGCGGTCGACTCGATCTTGTTCCCCAGCCGCCACACGGCTGTGGCAAGTTCCGCCAGAGTGGCGGCCTCCATCACGACGGGCGCGGTGACGGGGCCAGGCGTGGGAACCTCGCCTCCGGTCCAGGGCTTGGACGGCATCACTTCACCATCTCCTTCTCCGGGCTGTGACGAGAACCGGCCAGAGCAGGCAGCCCAGCAGCAGCACGGCGCCGGCGCCCAGCGCCTGCCCGAGGCCGGTGCCGAGGCCGGCCACCAGGCAGGCCACGAGCAGGGCCGCGACCGCCGACACGAGGAGCGCCCTGCCGGCCACCCTGGACCGGCGCCCGGCCGGGCGGACGTCCGCCCTGTGCGAGTCGAGCAACGAAGCGGAGCTTCCCACTTCGGTGAACAGATGGCGGCAGGGGATGCATGAGGTCACCTCGAAGAGCATCTCGCCGGCCGGTATCAGGACCGGGGCGACCGATGGAAGGACCCGCCGGTTGCAGCGGTAACAGCGGTCCGCGGAGCCCAGGCGGATCCGGGGTGCGGCCGGCCTTGCCGCAGCGGCCGGCTGATCGGACAGGGCGGTGATCACCGCGGTGGCCTGCTCCCTTGTGAGAGTGTCGATGTTCTTCTGGATCGCCGCCCGGCTCTCGCCGCTCACCGCGACCGGCAGCGCCCTGCGATAGCCGTCGAGGGCGCCCTCGATGTCTTGGGTGTCGTTGAAGTACCGGGTGAGCAGCCGGCAGGCCGTCATGGCGACGCCGTCATGGATTCGGTCCGTCTCCGGGTCGTCCGGACGCAGCTCCCGCAGCTCACGCAGACCCGCTTCGGTGCCGACGAGCAGCCGGAACGCCTCCTCGTCGCCCTGCCAGGGCGACGGCTCCGTCCTCCGCGCGGCCTCAGCGCAGGCCAGGAGGACATCATTGCTCAGCAGGACGACGAGGTTCTCCTCGACCATGGTGCGCACGTGCGTGCTGCCCGCGAGCCAGCGGGCCGTCCGCAGGTGGGCCGTTGCCCTGATGACGCTGGGGTCGCGCGTGGCGGACCCGTTTCGCGCCAGGCTGTTGGCGCAGGCCACCGCACAGCCGTTGACCGCGGACGCCACCGCGTCGGCCGCGCCGCTCACCACGGGATGTTCCGCACCCAGAACGGCACGCAACACCTGCAGGTCGGGCTTCGTCTCGGCCAGCAGCGACGCAGCCGACCGCTCCAGTGCCGCCGGCTCGTCGTCGGGGCCGGCCGCCGCCTCGTTGCGGTGCCTGATGGCAGCGACCGTCGGGGCGGTGGCTCGGCGGAGGACCGCGTCGAGCACACCTTCGTCCGCCATAAATTCCCGCATGAGCGACACGTGACCGCGGGCCGCCTTCTCGCCTCCCTGCCGCCGCGCGGCGTCCACGGTGATGCCCGCGTGCAGTTCCAGCAGCACCGTCGGCAGCGCATCCCGGAACGCATCGCCGGACACCGTACGTAACCGGGGGTCGCCGAGCGCCCGGATGCGCTCGTCCAGCCACCGCCAGCACCCCGCGTCGTCGAGCACCATGCGCCAGTGGCGGTAAGCCCGCTGCCACAACATCCGGCGCCCCGAAGCGCCGATGGAGCCCTTGGCCTCCACCGCGTCGGCATGGTAGACGACGGCGAGATTGTGCACGGCGATGCTACGGGCGTCATCGTCGGGGGAGCGCTCGGCGCCGGCGCGCGTGCGCTGCTTGGCGAGCCCTTCCCACGCTTGGCGGGCCTTCATCAACCCGGCCCCGTCGCTCTCCTCCAGCGGCCAGAACCAGAAGAACTCGTCCACGACCCGTCGCACCGGGTCCTCCAGCCGCCGCAGTGCCTCGCGTACGGCGGCGTGGTCGGCGGGGGGCTTGAGCGGCAGCCACCGTGACCCCGGCGCCGTGACGCCGGCGGTGTGCTCTGCCCCCAGCGCCTCGGCCGCTCGGGCCTCGGACACCCGGCGCCGCACCTCACGCGGGGTTGCCGTCACTGCCAGCCCGCTGATCCGGAAGGCGTTGTGGCGGTACAGATCTTTGTCCGTGGCCACCTGCAGCCACGCCGGCACCTCCACCCGGCTCACTCCACTCTCTCGGCGGCCGTCCGTCCCAAAGGCGTTCACGGTAGCGCCACCGGTCCGGGACCCCTACCGACCGAACGCGTGGCGGCCGGGCGCGACGGCGGCCCGGACGGTGCTCTCCTCACCACCGAGGTCCCGAGTTGCGCAGCGCTATCTCGAGGTTGTTCTTGATGTCGTGGCGTAGCGGGTGCGCGGCAGGGAGCCGCGAGCTCCTGGCATGAGCCTGACGAAGCAGGTCGATCCCCGGGCCGATGGCGCCGGTGCTGAACAACGTCGCGCCCAGCGTGTTGCTCGTGAGGAGGGTCTCCTCGTGGTGCGCGCCCAGCTTGCGGGTGCGGCGTCGCAGGGTGTCCCGCAGGATCTCGATGCTCTCGTCGGTTCGTCCCATGACCGCCAGAGCGGCGGCGTAGTTGTGGGCGCAGCTCAAGGTGAGTCGGTCGTTGCGGCCGAGAGAGCCGATGCCCAGTTCCATGGCCTCGCGGTGCAGCAAGGCCGACCCGACGAGTTCGCGCTGCTGGTACAGCACCGAGCCGAGGACATTACGCAGGCCGATGGCCTCCCGGTGGTCGCTTCCGACGGCGTCGTCGCAAAGGGGCAGCAGAGCCCGGATCAGCGCTTCCGCTCGCTCGTACTGCTCGTCATCGTAGAGGGCACGTGCCTGGTCGATTTGCCTGATCAGATCCTTGGGGACCGCGCGCTCGCGCTTCCACAAGATCGCCACTTCCTCGTGCACATCGTGAACCGGTCGTTGCGCGAGTCCATTGTGGAGGACGTATCCGGCCGTTGACAGAGCGCGACCGGAAAGATCACCGAATCGTTGTCAAGCGCCGCATTGCCTGTCTTCGGGCCAGCCGGTGAGGGCTCCCATTGACTTCGAGCAAGGAGGACGGCAAAGATCGCGGCATGGCGTGGATTCAGCACAGGCCCTCCCGCAGCAAGGTGCACCTCCTGCCCAAATCGCCGGCCGACGACGTGGCCGGGCTGCCGCCCGACGTGCCTGGCACCCTCTACGTCAGGGGCAGCGGCGGCGGGATCAGGGTGGCGCCCGACGCCGGGTTCGAGGTGGTGTTCGGGCGCAGCGAGCTGGACGTGCACGTCTGCGTCGGCCCCGACGACCCGTACGTCAGCCGCCGCCACGGATCCATCACCCGCGAGCACGGGCACTGGGTCCTGCGCAACCTCGGCACCCTGCCGATCCGCCTGCCCGGAGGCCGGCTGGTGCTCACCGGGCACCGGACGCCGCTGACGGCCGCGTACACGCCGCTGTTCATCGTCGCGCCGGAGCAGGAGCACCTGCTCGAAGTACGGGTCGTCACGGCGGCCCCCGCGGCGCAGGAAACGCGCAGCCGCGAGGAGGCCGACACCCGCGAGCCGAACGGCTGGGCGCTCAGCGACGTCGAGCGGCTGGTCCTGGCCTGCCTGGGCCAGCGCTACCTGCGTCCCGAGCCGTGGCCGCAGCCGCTCACCTGGTCCCAGGTCGCCGACGAGCTGAGCCGCCTGCGCCCCGGCGAGCAGTGGACCGCCAAGCGCGCCGCCCACGTCGTCACCCAGACCCGCAAGCGGCTCAGCGCCAAGGTGCCAGGACTGCTGGAGGAGGAGATCCCGCCGCCGCTCGGCAACGCGCTCAACCACAACCTCATCACCGCGCTCCTGACCAGCGCCACGATCGGCCCCGCCGACCTCCGCCTGCTCGACGACCCTGAGGACCCGCACCCGTAGACCGCCGGACGTGACCGCCGGCCGGAGCGGTCACGTGCCAGGCAGCCGCTCGAACCGGGGAAGGCGAGTGAGGCCGCAGGCCACCGTGACCCGGGCGGGTCCCTCGACCACCATGCCGTCGTCGGCCCGCCAGCTCCCCTCAGGCAGGACGACCGCCCGCGAGGTGGCGCCTTGCGCGATCACCGGTGCCACGATGAGGTCGGGGCCGAGGAAGAACTGGTCGGTGACGTCGTCGAGGCCGGCCGCGTGGTACGCCATCGGCCGCACGATCGGCTCGCCCGTGGCGGCGGCGTGGTCCACCAGGCCGAGGAGGCGGGGCAGCAGCGAGGCGCGGACGGCGAGCGCGTCACGGACGGCGGCCAGGTGCACCGGGTCCAGCACGCGGGTGGGCAGCACAGAGAACTGCGTGATGGGGCTGAGCGCGGCGATCTGGGCGTACCGGACGAAGAACTCCTGATCGGTCGTCCCCTGCGCGGACACCGACCCGATCTCACCACCGCCGATCATGTCGGGACAGACGAACGGATGCCCGATCATGCCCTGCGCGAGCATCTCGGGGATCAGCGACCCGATCCCGGAGGGCCCCCACAGCGGCGGCTTGTCCTGCAGCCGCTGGACGAGCGGCTGCCCGCCCATCCGCCAGCACGCACGGAACTCGTTGTACGGATACCGCAGCCCCACCCGCGCCCACGCCTCGCACAGGTCGACCGGCTCGGCGGGCTCGGCCGTGCGGTCGCCGGCCCGGTAGTCGCGCACGTCGCCGGCGTCGAACTTGAAGCCGTCGATCCCGGTCTCCTCGACGAGCGCGTCGAGCCGGCCGGTGATCCACGCGACCGCGCCGGGGTGTGTGAGGTCGAGGGTGGCGCTGAACCCGTTCCACCACCGCCGGATCGCGGTCTCGCCGGCAGCGTCGCGCAGCAGCAGCCCTCGCCCTTCGAGCTCGCGGAATACGGCGGAGTCGGGGCTGACGAACGGCACCACCCACACCATCACCGAGCAGCCCAGCGCGTGCAGTTCGGTGACCATGGCGGCGGGGTCGGGGAAGCGGGCCCGGTCGAAGCGCCAGGTGCCGTAGTCCTCCGCCCACAGGTCGTCGATCAGCACGACGCCGGGCGGCATCCCGCCCTCCAGCAGGTCGCGGGCGAAGCGCAGCACGCCGTCCTGGGTCGGCGTGTACGGGTGCTCGATCCACGTGTTGTACTGCGGCCCGGAGAACAGCGCGCGGGCGGGGGCCCGCCCGGACGGCGGGAAGAAGCGCCGCGAGGCCGACAGGAAAGCCTCGCGCAGCGTGCCGCCCGTCCTGCCGACCTCGATGCCGCGCCCCGACAGCCGCAGGACATCGTCCTCGAAGGAGAACGCGAACGGCCGCTCCGACCACACCACCCGCCCCCGCGTGGACAGCAGCACGGGGGCGCTCTGATTGGACGGGCCGAGAGGCTCCCTGGGCGCGGCGAGGTCGCGGGCGAACGGCCGCGCGCCGAACGGCATCGACAGCCCGTCGTCCACCGAGCCGCCCCACCACCGCTCACCCGCCTCGACGGCCAGCTCCAGCACTTCGGACGTAGAGGGGTGAAACGTCATCGAGGACCTCTCGGGAGGGGGTGGCCGGAAACGGAGGAACGGGAGCTACCAGTTGAACATCGTGCCGTCCTCCAGCCGGCTGACCGGCAGGTACGCCCGCCGGTACGGGAACCGCTCCGCCACGTCGTCCCGGTAGTCCACGCCGAGCCCTGGCGCGTCGCCGGGATGCAGGTAGCCGTCGGCGAAGGTGTAGGCGTGCGGGAACACCTCGTCGGTCTCGGCCGTGTGCCGCATGTACTCCTGGATGCCGAAGTTCGGGATCGACAGGTCGAAGTGCAGCGCGGCGGCCATGGTGACGGGCGACAGGTCGGTGGCGCCGTGGCAGCCGGTGCGCACGTGGTGGACGGCCGCGTAGGCCGCCGCCGTGCGCAGGTGGGTGATGCCGCCCCCGTGCACGACGGTCATGCGCAGGTAGTCGATGAGGTTCTCGCGCAGCAGCAGGGTCGCGTCGTGGATGGTGCTGAAGATCTCCCCGACGGCCAGCGGCGTCATGGTGTGCTGCCGGACGATCCTGAACGCCTCCTGCTGCTCGGCCGGCACCGCGTCCTCCAGCCAGAACAGCGCGTACGGCTCCAGCTCCCGCCCCAGCCGGCCGGCCTCGATCGGGGTCAGCCGGTGGTGGGCGTCGTGCAGCAGGTGGACGTCCCTGCCGTACTCCTCGCGCACCCTGGCGAACAGCTCGGGCACGGTGGCCAGGTACTTCTCCGTGCTCCACGCGTCCTCGGCGGGCAGCCCCTCGCCGGCGGGCTCGTAGAACAGCTCGCCCCTGCCCACCCCGTACGTGCCCTTGAGCCCCGGCACTCCGGCCTGCACGCGCACGGCCTTGTAGCCCATGTCGAGGTAGCGCCCGACGGCCTCCACCGCCTCGCCGACGCTCTGGCCGTTGGCGTGGCCGTACACCATGACGCCGTTGCGGCTCGCGCCGCCGAGCAGCTCGTAGACCGGCACGTTGAGCGCCTTGCCCTTGATGTCCCACAGCGCCATGTCCACCGCGCCGATCGCGGTCATCGTGACGGGGCCGCGCCGCCAGTAGGCGCCCCGGTAGAGGTACTGCCAGATGTCCTCGATCTGGAACGGGTTGCGGCCGATCAGACAGGGGGCGACGTGATCGCGCAGGTAGGAGGCGACGGCCAGCTCGCGGCCGTTGAGTGTGGCGTCGCCGATGCCGTACACGCCTTCGTCGGTGCGGATGCGGATCGTCACGAAGTTGCGTCCCGGGCTGGTGACGAGGACTTCGACGTCGGTGATCTTCAAGCGGGCTCCTTCTAGCGCGCACCCGGTCAAGGGGTTGTTCCACGACGGTAACGGGGGCCCGGAACCGGCCGCGCGGGACCCCCCGTCGGTCGCTGCCGGCGGCCAGGCGGGCCGGTGGTTCCAAGGAACGCGTGCCGCAGCGCCGCCCGCTCACCGTGGGCACCCACCTGCGGGAGTGCCGGCGCCGACGCCTGCTCCCTGAGCAGCCGGCGCTGCTGCACGTCGAGGCCGTGACGACGACCGCCTGACGGCCGTGTAGCGGGATTGTGGTGCCGATGTGGCGGCGGTTCCTAGGCTGGCGCACGCCATCAGGACCTCGGGAAAGGACACCTCGACGACCCCACGCTGACGGCGTTCCCCCCATCCCCTGAGGGCGACGCCACCTCCTGTGCTCTCTCTCAAGGCGCGGCTGGCCGCCCCCACCCCCTCCACGGCCGGCCGCGCCGGCCTCTTCCCCGGCGACCTGCCGTCGACCGGCCAGGCGGTGCCGGACCCGCCCTGGCCGTGGCCGTCGCGCCGGAAAAGCGCGGGCGCTCCGCAGCGGCGCCCGCGCTTCCTCCTTCCCGCCTCCTCCTTGCCGTCTCCTCCTTCCCGTACGCCGCCCGGGATGCTGGGATGGGGACATGTCCCAAGCGCAGCTGTACGACACCATCGGAGCCGGCTACACCGTCACCCGGCGCACGGAGCCGCGCATCGCGGCCCAGATCGAGGCGGCGCTCGGCGACGCCAGGACCGTGCTGAACGTCGGCGCGGGCACCGGCTCCTACGAACCGGCCGGCCGCCACGTCCTCGCGGTCGAGCCGTCGGCGCTCATGCGCGCGCAGCGCGCCCCCGGCGCGGCCCCCTGCCTCATCGGCACCGCCGACCACCTGCCCTTCGACGACGGCGCCTTCGACGCCGCGATGTCGGTGTCGTCCCTGCACCACTGGCCCGACCCGATCGCCGGGCTGCGCGAGCTGCGCAGGGTGGCGCGGCGCGTGGTGGTGTTCACCCACGACACCAGCCGCGCCGGGTGGCTCGACCGGTTCTGGCTCACCCGTGACTACCTGCCCGAGGTGGCCGATCTGCTGACCGGCCGCCCCTCGCTGCCCGAGCTGGCCGAGGCCATCGATGCCAGGGTGGAGCCGGTGCCCATCCCGTGGGACTGCGCCGACGGCTTCTTCGAGGCGTTCTGGCGGCGGCCCGAGGCGTACCTGGACGAGCGGGTCCGCCGCGGCGTGTCCGTCTGGACCAAGGTCGGGCCGGACGCCGAGCGGCGGGCCGTGCACGACCTGCGCGCCGACCTCGGCTCGGGCCGCTGGGCCGAGCGCAACCGCGACCTCCTCGACCTCGACGCGGCCGACCTCGGCCTGCGCCTGCTCATCGCCTGACGGTCTCAGCGGCCGGGCCGCCGCAGGTAGCGGCCCACCGGCGGGCCGACGATCTTGCCCGACTCCAGCACCCGATGCCCCCGGACGAAGGTGTCGGTGACCTTGGCCGTCATCGGGAAACCTTCGAACGGCGTGTACTCCTGCGCCGACTCCGACTCCTGCGCCCGCACCGTCCAGGCGTGCTCGGGATCCACCAGGCACAGGTCCGCGTCGTAGCCGGGCGCGATCGTGCCCTTGCCGCGCAGCCCGAACCGCCTGGCCGGGTTCCACGAGGTGAGCGCGGCGATCCTGCCGTAGGGCAGGCCACGGCGGCGGCCCTCGCTGATCAGGCCGGGCAGCAGGTACTCGGCGCCGCCGAAGCCGGCCTTGGCCAGGAACACGTCGTCGCGCGGTTCGCCGAACTTGGCCTCGTCCCTGCAGCAGGCGTGGTCGCTGACCACCCAGTCCACGGTGCCGCCGAGCACGTGCCCCCACAGCGCCTCGACGTCGGCGCGCGGCCTGATCGGCGGGTTCACCTTGCCGCCGATCCCGGCGGCGGTGGAGACGTCGGCCAGCAGGTGCCCGATCGTCACCTCGCGGCGGAAGTCGATCTCGGGGAACGTCGCGGCCATCCGTACGGCGGCGTCCATGGCCTTGGCGGACGACAGGTGCAGCAGGTTCACGGTGGCCAGGCCGGTCTCGTGCGCCAGGTACGCGGCCACGAACACCGCGAGCCCCTCGGAGTGCGGCGGCCGGGAGGCGCTGTAGGCGGCCAGCCCGCGCAGCTCGCCCGCCTCCTCCACCAGCCGGGTGTAGGCGGTCATGATCTCGGCCGTCTCGCAGTGCAGCGACAGCGAGATCTCCCCGGCCAGGTCGGGCCGCGCGCGCCGGAGCGCCTCGACGCCGCGCATCACGAACTCGAAGTGGGCGTGGTCGTAGCGCTCGCCCTCGGGGAGCATGAGGAAGGAGCGCTGGTCGTCGGAGCGGCCGTGCAGCCCGTGCCCGCCGTAGAACATGAAGATCTTGAACGACGGCACCCCGAACCGCTCGACCAGCTCGGGCAGCTCGGCGATGTGCGCGCCCGACATCGGCGCGAGGTGGAAGCCGTAGTCGACGTACGCCCTGCCCTCGGCCTGGGCCAGCACCTCGGGGAAGAACTCCGCGTACGGGCCGCCCCTGTTGAGGTAGTACTGCCCGGTCCGCATGTACGTCAGCGCGGTCGTCACCCCGCCCTGCGCGCTCGCCCTGCTCTCCGAGGCGGCGTCGGCCGGCAGCGGGTTGTAGATGCCCCAGTGCTGGTGGGCGTCCACGACGCCGGGGAAGGCCAGCCGGCCGCCCCCGTCGATCACCTCGGCGGCGCCGGACAGCCCGAGCCCCACCCGCTCGATGCGGCCGTCCGCCAGCGCGATGTCGGCTTCGACCGGGTCGTCCCGGTCCGGCGTGACGATCCTGACGTTCTTCAGCAGCAGGTCGGTCATGGCGGGGGAGCCCTCCTCAGGCGGGACGGCGGGCGTCGTGGTGCCAGGCCAGCACCTTGCGCTCCACCGTCAGGAACAGGGAGTTGAACGCGAAGCCGAGCACGCCGAGCAGCAGCACGGCCGCCCAGATGGCGGGCATGTCGGCGTTGCCCGAGGCCAGGTTGAGCAGGTAGCCGATGCCTTCCGTGCTGGCCTTCAGCTCGGAGATGACCATGAGGATGAGCGCCAGCGAGACGCTCAGCCGCAGCCCCGCGAAGATCTGCGGCGCCGCCGCCGGCAGGATGACCCGCCACAGCCGCAGGTGGGCGGGCAGGCCGAAGACGACCGCCGTGTCGATCTTGAGGGGGTCCACGTGGCGGGCGCCGTCGATGGCGTTGAGCAGGATCGGCCAGACGATGCCGAAGACGATGGTGGCGACCTGCACCTGCGGCCCGATCGGGAACAACACCAGGAAGACGGGCAGCATCACCGGCGGCGGCACCGCCCGCCCGAACGCGATGAGCGGCTCCAGGCAGTCGGCCAGCCAGGCGATCCTGCCGATCGCCACCCCCAGCCCGACCCCGGCCGCCACCGCGATGGCCCACGACCCGATCACCCTGACCAGGCTGGGCAGGAAGTGGCCGGCCGCCTCGTCGGTGAGCACGTAAGGACCCGAGAACCACATCTCGTACGCCCGCGACACCACCAGCACGGGACCGGGCAGGTACGGGGTGGCCAGCCAGGCCGCCAGCGCCTGCCATCCGGCCAGCACGACGGGCACCAGCCAGAGCCGCTTGACCAGGGTGACGATCATGTCTGCCGCCACCTGAACAGCCGCCGCTCGGCCCTGGCCAGCAGCGCGTTGGCGGCGAGACCGATCGCGCCCGACCAGATCAGCACCGCGATGACGTCGATCAGCGCGTCCATGCCGATGCCGGTGCTCGCCTGGATGAGGAAGCCGCCGATGCCGGTCGAGCCGCCCACGACGTACTCCACGCTGATGGCCAGGATGAGCGCGACCGAGGCGGCCAGCCTGACCCCAGTGGCCACGAACGGGGCCGCGCTGGGCAGCAGCACCCACACCACCACCGCGCCGCGGCCGAACCCGAACGACCGCAGCGTGTCCTTGGCCAGCGGGTCGGCGTCGCGCACGCCGTACAGGGTGTTGATGAGGATCGGCCAGGACGCGGCGAACGCCACCAGCGCGATCTCGGCGTTCAGCTCCGGCTGGATGAAGAACAGCGCCAGCGGGATCAGCGCCACCGACGGGATGGGCCGCAGGAACTCCACGAACACCCGCGTCATCTCCTCCAGCGCCGGCACCGTCCCCAGCAGCAGCCCGGCGGGGACGGCGATCAGCGCCGCGAGCGGCAGCCCGAGCGCCGCCGCGGTGAGCGTGCCGCCGAGCCCGGCGAGGAACTCGGGGTCGGCGGCCAGCTCGGCCGTCCTGCCCAGCGTGCCCGCGGCCGGCGGCAGCCAGCTCACCAGGCCGGACATGCCGAGCGCCTGCCAGGCGAGCAGGAAGGCCGCCACGCCCGCCACGTTGCGGGCGTACCTGGCGCGGGCACGGCGGCCCGCGGCAGGCGCCGCCGTCATCCCTTGGGCGCCGCGTAGATCATGGAGCTGACGTCCATCTTCTGCTTGAGCAGCCCCGCCTCCAGCATCAGGTCGGCCACCCGCTGGATGTTGCGCGCGTCCAGCGTGGTCGGGTAGGCGCCCAGGTTGATCGTCGCGGCCGTCTCGGCCGGGATCTTCGTGTACGTCGGCAGGATCGCCGTCACCGCGCTCTTGTCCGTGGCCGCGATCTGCTGGGCCTTGGCCATGGCGCGCTGGAACGCGGCCAGCGTCTCGGGATTGTCCTCGGCCCACTTCCCGGTGGCGGCCCAGCCGGTGATCGGCAGGTTGGCGGTCGGGCCCGACATGGTGTCGAGCAGCATGGTCGCGCCGAGCTGCCGTTCTGCCTGGCTGAGGTACGGGTCGGTCATCCAGACCGCGTCCACGCTGCCCTTGTCGAGCGCGGACAGCCACTCCGTCGTCGGGATCACCACGTACTGGACGTCGTCAGGGGCGAGGCCGGCCTGCTTCAGATGCGGGCTCATGGTGAGCGTGCCGAGCCCGCCGATCACGTTCACGCCGATCTTCTTGCCCTTGAGGTTGGCGACCTGCTTGATGGGGGAGTCCTTGGCCACCATGACGCCGAACGCGCCGGGCGCGCCCTGGTAGGAGTCGGCGATGTAGACGAACTTCTCGGTGCCCTGCTCCTGGATCGTCAGGATGGTGGCGTAGCTGCCGAGGACGACGTCCATCTGGCCGTTGGACAGTTTCGGGAGCACCGCCTGCGGCGCCTGGATGGGCTCCTGCTTGACGTCGAGGCCCTCTTCCTTGAAGAAGCCGCGCTCCATGGCGATGAACAGCGGCGCGGAGTCCGCGCCCGGATATTGCCCGACCAGCAGGCTGGTCTTCTTCTGCGGCGGGCCGCCCTCGTCGCCCGAGCCCCCGCCGCACGCGGTGAGGGCGAGTGCCATGGCCACGCCTGCTAACACGCTGAGTGCCGTACCACCTGGTCTCATGGCCTGACTCCTTGGGGCAAGGGAAAGTGACCGAGCTCGTGGTGACGCTGAGCCAAGAGTAGGCACGATCGGCGACCCCCGGTGTAACGATCATGTTCCATCCGGGGCCGCCGGGTCAGGTGACCTTGCGGCGGTAGGTGGCCATGGCGAGGACGTAGACGACGACGAGCAGGCCGGCGCACCAGGCGACGGCGGTCCAGACGTCGGCGGCGGCCGGATGACCGGCGAACAGGCCGCGGATGGCGTTGACGATGGCCGTCACCGGCTGGTGCTCGGCGAAGGCGCGCAGCGGGCCAGGCATCGTGGCGGTGGGCACGAAGGCCGAGCTGATGAACGGCAGGAAGATGAGCGGGTAGGAGAACGCGCTGGCCCCGTCGGCGCTCTTGGCGGTGAGCCCGGGGATCACCGCGAGCCAGGTCAGCGCGAGCGTGAACAGCACGAGCAGCCCGGCCACGGCCAGCCAGGCGAGCACTCCGGCCGGCGAGCGGAAGCCCATCAGGAGGGCGACGACCACGACCACCGCGAGCGAGATGAGGTTCGCGACCAGCGAGGTCAGCACGTGCGCCCACAACACCGACGAGCGGGCCACCGGCATCGACTGGAAGCGCTCGAAGATGCCGCTCTGCATGTCGAGGAAGAGCCGGAAGGCGGTGTAGGCGATGCCGGAGGCGACCGTGATGAGCAGGATGCCGGGCAGTAGGTAGTCGACGTAGGCGACCTGGCCGGTGTCGATCGCGCCGCCGAAGACGTACACGAACAGCAGCATCATCGCGATCGGCATGATCGTCGTGGTGATGACGGTGTCGGGGCTGCGGGAGATGTGCCGCAGTGAGCGGCCCAGCATGACGGTGGTGTCGGAGAGGAAGTGGCGGGTCATCTTGCGTCCTTGGAGTCAGCGCCGACGAGGGTGAGGAAGACGTCTTCGAGCGTCGGCTGCTTCTCGACGTACTCGACCTCGGCGGGCGGGAGCAGCCGCCTGAGCCCGTCGAGGGTGTCGTGCACGAGGATCCGGCCCTCGTGCAGGATGGCGATGCGGTCGGCGAGCTGCTCGGCCTCGTCCAGGTACTGCGTGGTGAGCAGCACCGTCGTGCCCCGGCCGGCCAGCTCCTTGACCGCCCGCCACACCTCGATGCGGGCCTGCGGGTCGAGCCCGGTGGTGGGCTCGTCGAGGAAGATGACCGGCGGATCGCCGATGAGGCTCATCGCGATGTCGAGGCGGCGGCGCATGCCGCCGGAGTAGGTGCTCACCCGGCGCCCGCCGGCCTCGGTGAGCGAGAACCGGTCGAGCAGGTCGTCGGCGATGGCCGCCGGCCCGTCGAGGTGGCGGAGCCTGGCGACCATCACGAGGTTCTCCCGCCCGGTGAGTATCTCGTCCACGGCGGCGAACTGGCCGGTGAGGCTGATCGAGGCGCGCACGTCGGCGGCCTGGGTGACGACGTCGAAGCCGTTGACGGCGGCGCCGCCGGCGTCGGGCTTGAGCAGCGTGGACAGGATCCGCACGATCGTGGTCTTGCCGGCGCCGTTCGAGCCGAGCAGCGCGAAGATGCTGCCGCGCGCCACCTCGAAGTCCACGCCGCGCAGCACGTGCAGCTCCTTGTACGCCTTCTCCAGGCCGCGCACGCTGATGGCCGGCCCCTGCTGAGCTGTCATGTCAGGTCCCTTCCGCGTCGGGCCTGTCGTCCGCGACGCCGTCGATGGAGGTGGTCAGCCGGGTGCGCTCGCGGCCCAGCCACTGGCCCTCGGGGTAGTTGCGCAGGAACGTCTCGGCGAACTCGACGGGGTCGTCCCCGACGGTCTCGCGCACCGACGTCCCGCTGGCCGCGCTCTGCTCGAAGAGGTCGGCGAGGTCCTCCAGCATCGCCAGCAGGCTCTCGCCGGTGCCGGGGCCGAAGTAGATCATGTAGCGCTGCAGCGCCTCGACGGCCGTGCGGTGGCTGGCGGGCAGCCGTTCGACGCGCGCCTTGTAGTCGCGGTAGCGCTTCTTGTGCTCGAGCGGGCCGGTGACGATTTCGACGTAGCGTCGCAGGCCCTTCCTGGGCTCGCCTTCGGTGGTCATGATGGGTGGCCTCCTTCGCGGAGCTGTTCGAGACGTTCGGCGAGGAAGCTCCAGGTCCTCCAGAACTCGTCCAGGTGGTCGCGTCCCCGCGCGTTGAGGGAGTAGACCTTGCGTGGCGGGCCCTTCTCCGACGGCACCTTCTCCACGTCCACGAGGCCGCGCTGCTCGATCCTGACCAGCAGCGCGTAGACGGTGCCCTCGGCGATGTCGGAGAAGCCCTGCTCGCGCAGCCACGCGGTGATCTCGTAGCCGTACGCGGAACGGCGGGACAGGATCGCGAGCACGATGCCCTCGAGCGTGCCCTTCAGCATCTCCGTCGCTTGTTTGCTCATGGACGCCCTTCATCTACCTAGCAGCGTTAGGTACTGGTACATAGTAACGCTGAATACCGGCGGCGGCGCAAGTCCCCGGCAACACGAAAACGGGCCCGTCCTTCCGGACGGGCCCGTCAGTGGCGGTGGATCAGGAGAGCTTCTCCAGGTCGGCACGGGTCAGCTTGATGGTGTTCTCCGGCAGCGGCGACGGGTTCTTCGCCCCGTCCAGCGGATACTTCCCCTGGACCGGGTTGAGCAGCGCGGCGGGGGAGTCGGGGTAGGTCTCCAGGAACAGCACGTAGCCGCTGTCACGCTGCAGCGCGGTCGTGTTCTCCTCCTTGTACGTCACCCCGCCGAAGACCCCTCCGAGCTCCTTGACCTCGACGGACTGCCCCACCTTGGCCTCGCCCTTGTAGACCTGGAGCACCTGGGCGGTGTAGACGGTGATGACGGTCGCCGGCGGCTCGGGCTCGTCGCCCGTCAGCTTGGCGGGGGCGCCGGCATTCGGGTTGAGCTTCGGATCCGTCGTCGTGGGGTCGGGTTCGGCCACCTCCTGCAGGTAGCGCGGCTCACCGACGATGCGCGCCTCGACCACCAGGTTCGCCCGGTCGAAGAGCGCGTCGGCGCTTTCGTACTGGGGGTAGTCGGCACGGTAGAGTACGGGCTCCTCGTGCATGGAGCACGCGGACACGAACAGCGCAGTCAGGACGAGCGCGCCGAGACGCCTGAGCATGCGGCGGCCTCCTTTAGTAATAGGCGTTGACGTCGGAGACATCGTGTGGCTGCGGCTTGATCATCCCGTTGCGATTGCGGCTGTGATTCATGATGGACGTCACGGAGTTGTGCGCCAGGTTCAGCGCGTGCCCCAGTTCGTGGACGAAGACGCTGGTGACGAAGTTCGCCCAATTGGACGCGTCCCTGTTGATGGTCCTCGAATTGAGCTTGACGTACATGCACATGCCGCCGCAGCGCGTGTAGTAGCCGTACCACGTGTTGCTGTACGACTTCACCGTCAGGGTCGATCCCGAATTGCTGCTCTTGTAGAAGTTGGCCGGGCTCGACGTGGCGTTCCAGTTGCTCAACGCCCTGTTCAGCGGCGTCTGCCAGGTGCTGTTGTAGCTGTACGGATAAATGTGGATGCTGGCGATGTCCTGGCCGGTGCCGTTCCAGTGCGCGAGTGCCGGAGTGGTGCTCGCGGCCATTGCCAGAACGAGGGCGGCCGCCACCGCGGTGCCCCGTCGTGTGATACGCCCTAACGCTCCCGAAGGCATGTTGAATGGTCACCCCTTGGGTGTCGGAGGAGCCGCGCCTGATTTCCGGTGATGCGCCTGAAAAGGATTCCACGGGCCCGTGAATATGTGCGGAAAAATCTGACCGAGGCGCGTTGATCGGAGTATGCAAGTGGGGTGATCTTGTGTCAAGAGGCGAAATCCCGTGCCGCTCGCCGAGCCGGAGGGCGCGGGGGCCGGCCCGCCGGAGCCGTCTCCGGCGGGAGGTGCGGCGACGGCATGACGGTGAAAATTTTCAGTGGAGTCAGGGTGGATGAAAAAATCTGTGAGCAGAAGGAGCAAAACTCTGGACCTACGGCTTGCCGCAGGTGACGATGCGATCACCATCGTGATCGTCTCCTCACCCCCGGCGAGACCCGCGAGGGTCTCGCACCTCCGCACGGTCCGCCGGGCACCGCACACTCGCCCGGCGGCCGTCACGTAGCCCTGGAGAGCCCTCATGGATCTGCCGGACGAGTTATCCCTGCCCGCCTCCCGATGGAACGGCCTGCGCCAGAGACCACCGGACACCCCTGAGAGCGCGGACCCGTCGTGGAACAGGTTCGCGACCGCGGAGGCCAAGCCGCCCTCCCGCTGGCCCCGCAGGCTGGCCCCCCTCCTCACCGTCGTCCTGCTGGTGGACATGGCCTACGCCGTGCCCGCCGAGGCGGCGCCCCGCACGGCGCCCGCCGTCCAGCGGGAGCAGCCCGTGCCCGGTGGCAAGGTCCCGGTCAAGGCCCCGCTGCCCGACCCCGCCGCCAAGCAGGCGTGGAAGGCGGCTCCGGCCGTCAGCTGGCCCAAGCCGCAGAAGGCGGAGCTGGGCGGAACCACAACCGGAACCACAACCGGCGCCACAACCAGTGCCACAACGGGCGACACAAGCGGCGACACCGCGAGGACCACCACGGGCGGCTTCCCCGTGCGGCTGGCCCCCAGCACCGGCAAGTCCGCGAAGGCCGCGCAGGCGGCGGACACGGCCCCGATCGCCGTCGAGCTGCTCGACACCGACCTGCTCGGCCTGGCCATGCGCGTCACACCAGGCCAGGGCGTCACGGCCAAGGCGGCGCAGAAGACCCGCGTGGAGGTCGACTACTCCGGCTTCCGCCACGCCTTCGGCGGTGACTACGGCTCCCGGCTGCGCATGGTGAAGCTGGAGGAGTGCGCGCTCACCGGAGCCGACGGCTGCGCCGCGCCGCAACCCGTCAAGAGCGAGAACAACGCGATGGCCGGCACGGTCACCGCGGAGGTCGAGACCAACGCCCTGTACGCGCTGACCGCCGCGCCGTCCGGACCGTCCGGCGACCACGCCGCGACCTCCCTGTCGGCGGCCTCCGACTGGAGCGTCGGCACCCAGTCGGGCGACTTCAGCTGGAGCTACGACCTGCGGTTGCCGCCGTCGCTGGGCGGCGAGGAGCCGGAGATCTCGCTCGGCTACTCCTCGCAGAGCGTGGACGGGCGCACGGTCTCCACCAACAACCAGACGTCCTGGGCCGGTGAGGGCTTCGAGCTCAACCCCGGCGGCTTCATCGAGCGCCGCTACAAGTCCTGCATGCTCGACGGCAAGAAGACCGGCGACCTGTGCTGGGACCAGGAGAACGCCATCCTGTCGCTCGGCGACTCGTCGGTCGAGCTGGTCAAGGACGCGAGCACCAAGCAGTGGCGGCCCAAGCGCGACGACGGCACCAGGATCGAGCTGCTCACCGGCGCCACCAACGGCGACAACAACGGCGAGTACTGGCGGGTCACCACGCCCGACGGCACCCAGTACACCTTCGGCCTGAACCGGCTGCCCGGCTGGGCCAGCGGCAAGCCGGAGACCAAGTCGGTGCAGACCGTGCCGGTGTTCGGCAACAACAGCGGCGAGCCCTGCTACAGCGGCACCCCGGCCAACGCCTGGTGCCAGCAGGGCTACCGGTGGAACCTCGACTACGAGGTGGACACGCACGGCAACGCCACCACGTACTGGTACGAGCGGGAGACCAACTACTACGGCCGCAACATGAAGCCGGAGCAGGGCACCCAGTACGTGCGCGGCGCGTACCTCACCCGCATCGACTACGGCTACCTGGGCACCGAGCTGTTCACCAAGCAGCCGGCCGCCCGCGTGGTGTTCGAGGTGGCCGAGCGCTGCCTGCCGAGCGGCTCGGTGACCTGCGCGCCCGACCAGCTCAAGAAGGAGACCGCGAGCCACTGGCCGGACGTGCCGTTCGACCAGATCTGCAACAGCGGGGTGAAGTGCACCGACCGCCTGGCGCCGACGTTCTTCACCCGCAAGCGGCTGGCCAAGGTCACCACGCAGGTGCGCGACTCCGCCGGCCAGTTCACCCCGGTGGACTCGTGGGCGCTGACGCACCAGTTCCCGGCTTCGGGCGACGGCATGAGCCCGGCGCTGTGGCTGGCCTCGATCCGCCAGACCGGCCTCGTGGGCGGCACGATCACGTTGCCGCCGGTGACGTTCACCGGCGTGCAGCTGCCCAACAGGGTCGACTCGGACGAGGGCAGGGCGCCGCTGGTCAAGTGGCGGGTCCAGGCCATCAACAACGAGTACGGCGGCGAGCTGCGCATCAACTACTCGGCCGCCGACTGCAAGCCGGGCGACGTGCCCACGGCCGACAAGAACAGCAGGCGCTGCTTCCCGCAGCGCTGGGCCCCGCCGGACGAGGCCGAGGTCACCGACTGGTTCCACAAGTACCTGGTGACCCAGACCGTCGAGGTGGACCGGGTGGCCGGCTCGCCGAGCGTGGTCACCGACTACGAGTACCTCGGCGGCGCCGCCTGGCACTACGCCGACAACATCCTGGTCAAGCCCGCGCACCGCACGTGGGCCGACTACCGCGGCTACGGCCGGGTCCGCGTCCGCCAGGGCGACGGGCAGGACGGCAAGCGCACGCTGACGGAGTTCCGCTACTTCCGCGGCATGCACGGCGACAAGCTGGCCGATGGCTCCAAGCGCAGTGTCCAGGTGGAGGACTCCGAGGGCGTCAAGAAGGACGACCTCGACCAGCTCGCCGGGTTCGAGCGGGAGGAGATCCTCTTCGACGGTGACGGCGGCGCGCTGCTGACCGCGACCGTCCAGGACGCCTGGTCGGCCAAGACGGCCGAGTCCACGCAGGGCGGCGTCACCAAGGCCGCGCACGTGGTGCAGCCCAAGTCCATGGTCACCCGCACCGCGCTGACGGGCGACAAGTGGCGGCGGACCGGCGAGGACCGCACGTACGACACCAAGGGCCTGCTGCTGCAGGTCGAGGAGAAGGGCGACCTGGCCACCGCGGACGACGACCAGTGCATCCGCTACACCTACGCCCGCAACGACTCGAGCTGGATGCTCGACTTCCCGAGCCGGGTGCAGAAGGTCGCGACGACCTGCGACACCGGCACGGCCAGGCTGGCCGCCGAGGAGATCCTGTCCGACGAGAAGATCCAGTACGACGGCCAGTCGCACGGCCAGGCCCCGACCAAGGGCGACGTCACCGCGGTGCAGGAGCTGGTCTCGCCCGACGGGCAGACGATCACCGGCACCGCGCTGACGTACGACGCCTACGGCCGCGAGCTCACCGAGACCGACCCGGTCGGCACCAAGTCCGTCACCGCCTACAACCCGGCCTCCGGCGCCCTGCCGACGGAGACCACCGAGACCAACCAGCTCGGCCACACCGAGCGCACCCTGCTCGAACCCGCCTGGGGCGAGCCGACCGCCGAGATCGACGCCGCGGGCAAGCGCGTGGACATGGAGTACGACGCGCTGGGCCGGCTGACCAAGGTCTGGCAGCCGGACCGCAGCAAGGCCGCGGGCCAGTCGCCCAGCACCGAGTACACCTACGTGGTGCGCAACGACGGCCCCAGCGTCGTCACCACCAAGACGCTCAACGCCGACGGCACCTACACGACCAGCCACGAGCTGTTCGACGGCCTGATGCGCGAGCGCCAGACCCAAGAACCAGCGCCCGTCGACGAGACGGCGCAGGACCCCGCGCTGCGCAACGGGCGCACGATCACCGACACCCTCTACAACTCCCAGGGCGAGGAGTACAAGGCCAACACCGGCTACTTCGCCACCGGCACGCCGTCCACCGACCTGTTCGGGGTGGCCGACGCCGCCGTGCCCACCCAGGTCGTGTCCGTCTACGACGGCGCGGGCGAGGTGACCGCCGAGGTCTTCAAGTCCAAGGGAGCGGAGAAGTACCGCGTCTCGGTCAAGGAGGAGGGCGACCGGCTGCACATCACGCCGCTGCCCGGCGACACCGCCACCACCAGGATCGGCGACGCGCACGACCGGCTCATCGAGCTGCGCCAGTACAAGGGCTCGACCCCGACCGGCGAGTACGAGGCCACCAAGTACACCTACGACCGCGCCGGCCGGCTGGCGACGGTGACCGACCCGGCGGGCAACGTCTGGCGGCACCACTACGACCTGCGCGGCCGCGAGATCAGGACGGAGGACCCCGACAAGGGCGTCACGACCACCACGTACAACGACGCTGACGAGGTCGTCACCACCACCGACGCCCGCGGCAGGACCCTCTGGTACGGCTACGACGCGCTCGGCCGCAAGACGCAGCTGCGCGAGGGCTCGGCCACCGGCACGCTGCTGGCCGAGTGGAAGTACGACGGGCTGGCCAAGGGCCACATGCACGCGGCCGTCAGGTACGTGGACGGACAGGCGTACACCGCCGAGATCAACGCGATCGACGCCGACTACCGCACGCTCCGCCAGACCGTGACCATCCCGGCACGGGAGGGCAAGCTCGCGGGTTCCTACCAGCTCAACACCCGCTACACGGCCGACGACCAGGTCCAGTCGATCAGCTTCCCGGCGGGCGGCGGCCTGGCCGAGGAGTCGGTCGTCTACAGCTACGACGGGCTCAGCCAGCCGGTCAAGGTCAGCGGCCTGTCGGCGTACGTGAGCGCGGCCCGCTACAGCAAGCTCGGCGAGACCCTGCAGTACGAGCTGGGCGAGGGCAGCAAGAAGACCTGGCTGACCTACACCCACGACGAGGCCACCCGCAGGCTCACCAGCATGCGGCTGGACCGGGCCGGCGCGCCCGCCAGCGACCTCGACCTGTCCTACACCTACGACGCGGCCGGCAACATCTCCAAGATCGCCGATCGGGCCGCCCAGGACACGCAGTGCTTCACCCATGACCATCTGCGCCGCCTGACCTCGGCGTGGACGGCCACCGACGACTGCGCGAGCGGCGCCCCGCAGTCGGGCACGATCGGCGGCGTGGCCCCGTACGCGGTCAGCTACGCCTACGACGTCACCGGCAACAGGACGAAGGAGACCGAGCACGCCTGGGGCGGCGCGGCCGAGCAGGTGCGCACCTACACCTACCCGGCGGCCGGCGGCAAGCAGCCGCACGCGCTGCAGAGCGTCGGCGCCGACCTGTTCAGCTACGACGCCGCCGGCAACACCACCAGGCGCAAGGTCGGCAACGCCGACCAGAGCCTGGTCTGGGACGCCGAAGGCAACCTGGAGTCGGTGACCGAGGGCGGCAGGACGACGTCGTTCATCTACGACGCCGACGGCGACCGGCTGCTGCGCAAGACGGCCACCGACGCCACCCTGTTCATCGACGACATGGAGCTGCGGCTCGACTACGCCAAGAACACCGTCGAGCAGACCCGGTACTACACCATCGGCGGCGAGGCCATCGCGGTCCGCACGCCGGACAACCAGGTCTACTTCATGGCCAACGACCACCAGGGCACCGCGCAGGCCATGGTGAACGCCGGCACCGGGGACGTGGCGATCCGCCGGCAGACCCCGTTCGGTGAGGATCGCGGGTCACCACCGCCGTGGTGGCCGGGACAGCGCGGCTTCGTCGGCGGCACGAAGGACGCCACGACCGGGCTCGTGCACCTCGGAGCCCGCGAGTACGACCCGGCCAACGGCCGCTTCCTCTCGGTGGACCCGATCATCGACGAGGGAGAGCCGCAGCAGCTCAACGCCTACGCCTACGCCAACAACAGCCCCGTCACGATGAGCGACCCCGACGGCCAGCTCGTCTGGTTCGTGGTCGGCATCGCGGCGCGGATCGCGGCGCGGGCCATCGCGAGGAAGCTGGCGCAGGCCGCGGCGCGGCGGGCGGCAGCGGCGGCGGCCAGGCGGGCGGC
>NZ_JBFAPT010000043.1:0-64404 GCF_040676845.1 Nonomuraea sp. NPDC049504 | reverse complement strand
CGAACGGCACGATCGAGAAGGCCAGGAACGCCGGCACGACCATGATGACCGGCGCCAGCAGGTAGAGCACCTTGTCCACGGTCCGCGGGAAGATGTCCTCCTTCAGGCCCATCTTCAGACCGTCGGCCACGGACTGCAGCAGACCGAACTTGCCGGCCCGGTTGGGGCCGTAGCGGTGCTGCATCCGCGAGATCAGCTTGCGCTCGAACCAGACGCCGAACAGGATGCCCAGCATCAGGAAAGCGAACAGCATCACGGCCTTGATGATCGTGATCCACAGAGGGTCCTTGCCGAAGTCGGCGAGGGTGGGATCGGCCGCGAGAACGTGGATCATGAGGCGCTCCCGATGGTGACGATGTCGCCGGCCACCGCGCGCAGGTCACGCGTGACCGAGCAGCCGCCGGAGTTCGCCGGCACCCAGACCACGCGGTCGGGCAGGTCGGCGATGCGCACCGGCAGGGTCACGGAGCCGTTGTCGGCGTCGCCGACGACGAGCTTGTCGCCGTCCGCGACGCCGAGCTCGGCGGCCGTGGGGCCCGAGACCAGTGCTTCGGCGGTGCGGGCGGTGCCCGCGAGGTACGGCTCGCCGTCCTGCAGCCTGCCCTCGTCGAGCAGCAGGTGCCAGGTGGCCAGCAGGGCCTGGCCCTGCTCCGGCACCTCCTGCGGACGGGTCAGGGCGCTGGGCGGGCTGACCCGGCTGCCGCGCCAGGAGCCGAGCCCGGACAGCTCGCGCCGGACGGCCTTGGCGTCGGGCAGACCCAGGTGCACGTCCATCCGGTCGGCGAGGTTGCCGATGACGGCCATGTCGGACTGCAGGCCCGGCACCTTGAGCGGCGCGTCGAACGAGCGGCCCCTGCCCTCCCAGTTGACGAACGTGCCGCCCTTCTCCTGGACGGAGGCTACGGGCAGGACCACGTCCGCGCGGTCGGTGACGGCGCTGGCGCGGATCTCCAGGCTGACGATGAACGGCGTGCGCTCGAGAGCATCGAGCGCCGCTGCCGGGTCGGGCAGGTCGTAGGGGTCGACACCGGCCACGACCAGCGCGTCGAGCTCACCGTCGCGGGCGGCGGCGAGGATGCCGGAGGTGTCGCGGCCGGGCGTGGCGGGCAGCGAGGCCACGTTCCAGGCCCGGGCGACCTCGGCCCTGGCGGTCTCGTCGTCCACCGGGCGGCCGATCGGCAGCAGGTTGGGCAGCGCACCGGCCTCGACCGCGCCGCGCTCGCCGGCCCTGCGCGGGATCCAGGCGATGCGGGCGTCGGAGGCGGCGGCGAGCCGGACCAGCGCGGACAGCGCGCCGGGCACGGTGGCCAGGCGCTCACCGGCCAGCACGATCGTGCCCTCGGCGAGGGTGCCGACCAGGTCGCCGATCGCGTCGGCCTCGGCGCCCGGCGCGGTGCGGATGAGCGTGCCGCCCATCTTCGCCAGGCCGGGAGAGGCGAACGGCGCGATCGAGGAGACCTTGAGCCCCTTCTTCATCCACGCCTTGCGCAGGCGCAGGAAGACGATCGGCGACTCCTCCTCGGGCTCGAACCCGACGAGCAGCACGTGGGGCGCGTTCTCGAGGTCGGCGTAGCTGATCTCGATGCCCCTGCCGGCCACCGCGTGGGCGAGGAACTGCGCCTCCTCGGCCGAGTGCGGCCTGGCGCGGAAGTCCACGTCGTTGGAGGCGAGCGCGACCCGGGCGAACTTCGCGTACGCGTAGGCGTCCTCGACCGTGACCCGGCCGCCGACCAGCACGCCGGCCTTGCCACGGGCGGCGGCGAGCCCCCGGGCGGCGACTTCGAGCGCCTCAGGCCACGAGGTGGGCACCAGCACGCCCTCCTCGTTGCGGACCAGCGGCTGCTTGAGCCGGTCGGGCTGCTGCGCGTAGGTGAACGCCCAGCGGCCCTTGTCGCAGTTCCACTCCTCGTTGACCTGCGGGTCGTTGCCCGCCAGGCGGCGGGTCACCCGGCCGCGCCGGTGGTCGGTGCGCAGGCTGCAGCCGGAGGCGCAGTGCTCGCACGCGCTCGGCGTGGACACCAGGTCGAACGGGCGGGCCCTGAACCGGTAGGCGGCGCCGGTGAGCGCGCCGACCGGGCAGATCTGCACGGTGTTGCCCGAGAAGTAGGAGTTGAACGGCTGGCCGTCGGCCACCCGCACCTGCTCCTTGGCCCCGCGCTCGAAGAACTCGATGAGCGGGTCACCGGCGATCTGGTCGGAGAAGCGGATGCAGCGCGCGCACTGCACGCAGCGCTCGCGGTCGAGCAGCACCTGCGTGGACAGCGCCAGCGGCTTGGGGAAGGTCCGCTTCTGCTCCTGGAAGCGCGACTCGCCCTGCCCGTTGGACATGGCCTGGTTCTGCAGGGGGCATTCGCCGCCCTTGTCGCAGACCGGGCAGTCGAGCGGGTGGTTCATCAGCAGCAGCTCCATCGCCGCGCGCTGCGCCTTCTCGGCGACCGGCGAGGTGAGCTGGGTCTGCACCACCATGCCCTCGGCGACCTCGATCGCGCACGACGGCTGCGGCTTGGGGAAGCCGCGGCCGTTGCCCGCGTCGGGGATGTCGACCAGGCACTGACGGCAGTTGGCCGCCGGGTCGAGCAGCGGGTGGTCGCAGAACCTGGGGATCTGGATGCCCAGCAGCTCGGCGGCCCTGATGATCAACGTGCCCTTGGGAACACTGACCTGGAACCCGTCGATCGTCAGGGTCACCAGGTTCGTCTGGGTCTCTACGACTGTCACTGCTCACCCCAGAGAGTGGACTTCTTCGGGTCGAACGGGCAGCCGCCGATCTCGAAGTGCTTGAGGTACTCATCGCGGAAGTACTTCACCGAGGAGTGGATCGGGCTGGTCGCGCCATCGCCGAGCGCGCAGAACGAGCGGCCCAGGATGTTGTCGGCGATGTCGGTGATCGTGGCCAGGTCGTCCTCGGTGCCCTGGCCCGCCTCCAGGCGCTTGAGCACCTGCTTGAGCCAGTACGTGCCCTCGCGGCACGGCGTGCACTTGCCGCACGACTCGTGGGCGTAGAACTCGGTCCAGCGCAGCACCGTGCGGACCACGCAGGTGGTGTCGTCGAAGATCTGCAGGGCCCGGGTGCCGAGCATCGAGCCCTTGGCTCCGACCCCCTCGAAGTCGAGCGGCACGTCGAGGTGCTCGTCGGTGAAGATCGGCGTGGACGAGCCGCCCGGGGTCCAGAACTTGATCTGGTGCCCCTCGCGGACGCCGCCCGCCATGTCGAGCAGCTCGCGCAGCGTGATGCCGAGCGGCGCCTCGTACTGGCCCGGCCTGGTGACGTGGCCGCTCAGCGAGAAGATGCCGAAGCCCTTGGACTTCTCGGTGCCCATGCCGGCGAACCAGTCGGCGCCGTTCGCGATGATCGAGGGAACACTCGCGATCGACTCGACGTTGTTCACCACAGTCGGCGAGGCGTAGAGGCCCGCCACGGCGGGGAACGGGGGCTTGAGCCGGGGTTGACCTCTGTAGCCTTCGAGCGAGTCCAGCAGCGCCGTCTCCTCGCCACAGATGTAGGCGCCCGCGCCGCTGTGCACGACCAGCTCCAGGTCATAGCCGGAGCCGAAGATGTCGGTGCCGAGGAAGCCCTTCTCGTACGCCTCCCGCACGGCCGCGTGCAGCCGCCTGATCACGTGCAGCACCTCACCGCGCACGTAGATGAAGGCGTGGTTGGCGCGGATCGCGTAGGAGGTGATGATGATGCCCTCGACCAGCGCGTGCGGGTTGGCCATCATCAGCGGGATGTCCTTGCAGGTGCCCGGCTCCGACTCGTCGGCGTTGACGACGAGATAGTGCGGCTTGCCGTCGCCCTGCGGGATGAAGCCCCACTTCATGCCGGTGGGGAAGCCCGCGCCGCCGCGGCCGCGCAGACCGGAGTCCTTGACGGCCTGGATGACGGCGTCGGGGTCCATGCCGAGCGCCTTCTTCGCCGCCTCGTACTCACCGTAGACGTCGAGGGTGAAGGAGTTGGGCTGGTCCCAATTGGCGGTCAGGACCGGTGTCAAAGTCGTCGTCATGCTTCGGGGGCCTTCCATCCCTTGGCCTTGGCCACCTTCAGGCCCTCGAGCGAGGGTCCCGCGGCCGACGGGCCGTCGCCCGCGAGGTCGTCGGGCAGCCCGGCGAGCACCCGCGAGGCCTCCTTGAAGGTGCACAGCCGCTTGGGGCCGCGCGTGGGCCGCACGTCCTTGCCGTCGCGCAGGTCGTCGACGAGCTGCTTGGCCGACTCGGGCGTCTGGTTGTCGAAGAACTCCCAGTTGACCATCATGACCGGCGCGAAGTCGCAGGCCGCGTTGCACTCGAGGCGCTCCAGCGAGATCTTCCCGTCGGGAGTCGCCTCGTCGTGACCGACGCCGACGTGCTCCGACAGCTGCTCCCAGATCTCGTCGCCGCCCATCACCGCGCACAGCGCGTTGATGCACACGCCGACGTGATAGTCGCCGGCCGGCTTGCGCTTGTACATCGTGTAGAAGGTCGCGACGCCGGTGACCTCGGCCTTGCTGATGCCGAGCATCTCGGCACAGAACTCCTGCCCGTCGTCGGAGACGTAGCCGTCTTCGGACTGCACGAGGTGGAGCAGCGGCAGCAGGGCGGAGCGGGTCTTGGGGTAGCGCCCGATGATCTCCTTGGCGTCCCGCTCCAGACGCTCACGGACTTCCGGTGAATAAGTCACCGGTCCACACCTCCCATGACGGGGTCGATAGAAGCGACCGCGGCGATCACGTCCGCGACCTGGCCGCCCTCCGCCATGGCGGGGAAGCTCTGCAGGTTGCAGAAGGACGGCTCGCGGAAGTGCACGCGGTAGGGCCTGGTGCCGCCGTCGCTGACCACGTGCGCGCCGAGCTCGCCCTTGGGCGACTCGATGCTGGCGTACGCCTGCCCGGCCGGCACCCTGAAGCCCTCGGTCACCAGCTTGAAGTGGTGGATGAGGGCCTCCATCGAGGTGCCCATGATGTGGGCGATGTGGTCGGGCGAGTTGCCGAACCCGTCGGGGCCGAGCGCCAGCTGCGCGGGCCAGCCGATCTTCTTGTCCTCGATCATCACCGGGTCGCCCTTGAGCGGCCCCGCGATGCGATCCAGAGCCTGCTCGACGATCTTGAGCGACTCCTCCATCTCCTTCATGCGGACGAGGTAGCGCGAGTAGACGTCGCAGCCGCGCTCGGTGGCGACGTCGAACTCGTAGGTCTCGTAACCGCAGTAGGGCTGCGACTTGCGCAGGTCCCACGGCAGGCCGGCGGCCCGCAGGATCGGGCCGGTGACGCCGAGCGCCATGCAGCCGGTCAGGTCGAGGTAGGCGACGTCCTGGGTGCGGCGCACGTAGACCGGGTTCTCGTCGAGGAGCTTGCGGATGTCCTTGATCCGCTTGGGCATCTCCTTGAGGAACTCGCCGACCTTGTCGACCGCGCCGGCCGGCAGGTCGACGCTCACGCCGCCCGGCCTGATGTAGGCGTGGTTCATGCGCAGGCCGGTGATGTACTCGAACAGGTCCATGATCATTTCACGATCGCGGTACCCGAAGAGGAACGGCGTCGTCGCGCCCAGCTCCATGCCGAACGTGCCCATCGCCACCAGGTGCGAGGCGATGCGGTTGAGCTCCATCATCATCACGCGGATCGCCTGCGCCCTGTCGGGGATGCGGTCCTCGATGCCGAGCAGCTTCTCCACGCCGAGGCAGTAGGCGGTCTCGTTGAAGATCGGCGAGAGATAGTCCATGCGGGTCACGAACGTGGTCCCCTGGGTCCACGTCCGGTATTCCATGTTCTTCTCGATGCCGGTGTGCAGGTAGCCGATGACGCCGCGGGCCTCGGTCACCGTCTCGCCGTCGAGCGTCAGCACCAGCCGCAGCACGCCGTGCGTGGACGGATGCTGCGGGCCCATGTTGACGACCAGGCGCTCTTCTTCCGACTCGCGCACGCCGGAGACGACCTGGTCCCAGTCGGCCCCGTTGACCGAATAGACCTTGCCCTCGGTCGCCTCGTCATAAGCGGTGCTCATGAGTAGCTCCTCCTCTGGTCGGGCGACGGGATGGTGGCGCCGCGGTATTCGACCGGGATGCCGCCGAGCGGGTAGTCCTTCCGCTGGGGGTGACCGTCCCAGTCGTCCGGCATCATGATCCGGGTGAGCCCGGGGTGACCGTCGAAGACGATGCCGAAGAAGTCGTACGTCTCGCGCTCATGCCAGTCGTGACCAGGGTAAACGCTGACCGTCGATGGGATGTGCGGGTCGCTGTCGGGGCAGCTGGCCTCCACCCGCACCCGCCGGTTGTGGGTGATCGAGCACAGGTGGATGACCGAGTGCAGCTCCTCGCCCTCAAGGTGCGGGTAGTGCACGCCCGACACGCCGAGCGAGAGCTCGAAACGCAGGGCGGGGTCGTCGCGCAGCTTCTGGCAGACCTCGACCAGCCGCTCCCGCTTGACGTGCAGGGTCAGCTCGCCGCGGTCGACGACCACGCGCTCGATGGCGTCGTCGAGTGCCAGCGCGTCGACGACCTCGTCGAAGTAGCTCCCGTACGGGCGCGGCGTCGAGATCTGCGGCGGCCGGCGGACGACGAGGCCGCCGTAGCCGGAGGTGTCACCCGAGTCCTGGGCGCCGAACATGCCCCGACGGGCGACCGGCGCCTCCTGCGCCGCCGGCGTCTCGGGGACCTGTGCGTCCGGGACCTCGGGGAGGTTGTCGGGCGAGGTCACTTCGAGGCTCCCTGGTCGATCAGCGGCAGCGTGCGCAGCGCCTGCAGCTCGAGCTCCTCGATCTGCTTGGCGCGGTGAGCGCCGAACTTCATGTTCTGGATCTTGTCGTGCAGCTTGACGATGGCGTCGATGAGCATCTCGGGCCGCGGCGGGCAGCCGGGCAGGTAGATGTCGACGGGCACGACGTGGTCGACGCCCTGCACGATGGCGTAGTTGTTGAACATGCCGCCGCTGGAGGCGCACACGCCCATGGAGATGACCCACTTCGGCTCGGCCATCTGGTCGTAGATCTGGCGCAGCACGGGCGCCATCTTCTGCGACACGCGGCCGGCCACGATCATGAGGTCGGCCTGGCGGGGAGACGCCGAAGCGCGCTCCATACCGAAGCGCGCCAGGTCGTAGTGGGGGCCACCGGTGGCCATCAGCTCGATGGCGCAACAGGCGAGACCGAACGTGGCCGGCCATACGGAGTTCTTGCGCGCCCATCCGGCGGCCGCTTCGACCGTGCTGAGGATGAACCCGCTGGGGAGTTTCTCTTCAAGTCCCATTTTCAGTCCCAGTCCAGACCCTTGCGGCGCCACACGTACGCGTAGGCGACGAGCACGGTGACGATGAACAGCAGCATCTCGACGAGCGCGAACAGGCCGAGTCCCGAGGTGGCCACGCGGCCGAGGTCGTCCGTCTGCGGAGCGAACGAGACGGCCCACGGGTATAGGAAGATGATCTCGATGTCGAAGACGATGAAGAGCATCGCCGTGACCATGTACTTGAGCGGGAACCGCCCGCCGCCGACCGGCTGGGGCGTCGGCTCGATGCCGCATTCGTAGGCGTCGAGCTTGGCGCGGTTCCAGCGCTTGGGACCGGTGAAGGGAGCGATGGCGACCGAGAAGATCGCGAAGCCCCCCGCGATTACGGCGAGCACCAGGATGGGCACGTAAAGGTCCATCGCTACGCCTCCTCTGGAGTCGCCGCGCGCGCGGGCGCGCAGCGGGATCTGGTGATTCTGAGATTCATGCTGGTGGCGCGACCTTCGAGAGTGCGTTGATGATCATGTCCGACGCATCGCCTCGCCGGTCGGTGAGATTACCAAGGAGTTTGAGCGCGAAGCGCATCAGCCTCGGGTGAGGCAGCCCGTGCCTGGTGCCGAAGCTCATCACACCGGGCTTGCCGATGGCTTCGACGAACCATCTGCCGAGCGTGAAGTAACCCCCGTAGGCGTCCTTCAGCACCCGAGGATAGGTCCGCAGGGTCCGCTCCCGCTGGGCGGGGGTGGTCTCCCTGAGGGCCTTCGCGATGATCTCGGCGGCGATCTCGCCGGTCTCCATGGCGTAGGCGATGCCCTCGCCGTTGAACGGGTTGATCGACCCGCCCGAGTCTCCCACGAGCATCAGGCCGCGGGTGTAGTGGGGCTGGCGGTTGAACGCCATCGGGAGCGCGGCGCCGCGGATCGGGCCCGTCATGTTCTCCTCGGTGAAGCCCCACTCCTGCGGCATCGACCGGCACCAGCGGCGCAGCAGGTCGCGGTAGTCGATGTTCTTGAACTGGGCGCTGGTGTTGAGCAGCCCGAGCCCGACGTTGGAGGTGCCGTCGCCGACGCCGAACACCCAGCCGTAGCCGGGCAGCAGCGTGTCGCCGTCCCAGAGCTCGAGCCAGGTCTCGAGGTAGTCGTCGTCGTGGCGGGGGCTCTCGAAGTAGGTGCGCACGGCCACGCCCATAGGGCGGTCCTCGCGCTTGTGCAGGCCCATGCCGAGGGCCAGCCGGGTGCTGTTGCCGTCGGCGGCGACGACCACCGGGCTGCGGAACTCCCGGCCGTCCTTGGTGGTGACGCCGACGATGTGGCCGCTGCGGTCGTCGAGGACCGGGCCTGTGACGGTGACGCCCTCCATCAGGCGTACGCCGTTCTTGACCGCGTTGGCGGCGACGATCTGGTCGAAGTCCTGCCGGGTGCGGACGAGCCCGAAGTCGGGGAAGCGCTCGAGCTGCGGCCAGTCGAGCTCGAAGCGCAGGCCGCCGC
The DNA here is from genome assembly GCF_040676845.1 of Nonomuraea sp. NPDC049504. Taxonomy (NCBI): domain Bacteria; kingdom Bacillati; phylum Actinomycetota; class Actinomycetes; order Streptosporangiales; family Streptosporangiaceae; genus Nonomuraea; species Nonomuraea sp. NPDC049504. The sequence goes on along the minus strand of NZ_JBFAPT010000043.1, from coordinate 55,719 downwards.
CGACGACGCGCAGGCCCTTGTTCCTGATCCAGCCGGGCGCGTCGATGTCGACGCCCATGTTCTGGAGCTGCTTGACGGCGCGCGGGGTCAGGCCGTCGCCGCAGACCTTCTCGCGGGGGAACCTGGTCTTCTCCAGGAGCAGCACGTCGAGGCCGGCCTGCGCGAGGTACCAGGCGGTGGCGGAGCCGGCGGGGCCGGCGCCGACGACGATGACATCGGCATCGCTCATGATCGCGCCCGCTTCACCGCTCGATGATTACGCGCACTCGCGGCGAGCTCCTGCGCTCGGTGGGTGGCTGTTGGCACGGTCACTGGACTGTCCTGTCCCTACACACGCTCGAAGGCCGTGGGGTGGCGCGCCTTCGTTCCTTTGTGAACCCCTTCACAAGCTTACCGGCCCGCAGTCTACTGCTTTTCGTGTACATAGTGGCAGTCGGGGGGCTGTTCTGTGATCGAAGGGGACGCGTGTCGCCTGGGGCAGCGCAGTCATGATCGTCACGCTAGCAGTCAAGCCCCCGGCGGCCTCGGGGCGGCCCTTGAGCGATGCCGTCCTGAGACTCTCACGCAGCGCCCGCCACTCCTGGGGGGCCGAAATCTCATTCCATAATCGCGCCGGAAATGCCGCTGGGCCGCACCCCCGCTCATCCACGGGTACGGCCCAAGCGAGCAAAACGGCCGGGACGGAAATGAGGTTTTCGCCGGACGCGAGCCGATGGCGAAAATGATTGCCGCGACAGGCGAGTCAGGCGGGCTTGAATCCCCGGTGCATCGCCACGATGCCCATGGAGAGGTTGCGCCAGGCCACCCGCTCCCAGCCGGCGTCCTGGATCACGCCGGCCAGCGTGCGCTGGTCGGGCCAGTCGCGGATCGACTCGGCGAGGTATTCGTAGGAGTCGTCGTTGGAGCCGAAGACCTTGGCCACCTTGGGCAGCAGCCGCATCAGGTATTCGCGGTAGACCAGGTCGAAGCCGCTCACCGTGACGTGGGAGAACTCCAGGATCACCAGCCGGCCGCCCGGCCTGGTCACCCGCAGCATCTCGCGCAGCGCCCGCCCGGTGTCGTGCACGTTGCGCAGCGCCACCGAGATCGTCACCGCGTCGAAGGCGTCGTCGGCGAAGGGAAGCCGCAGCGCGTCGCCCGCGATGAACGGCACCCCCGGGCCCGACAGCGCGTTGCCGCCGTGCCGCCGCACGCCGGTGCTCAGCATGCCGAGCGAGAAGTCGGAGGCGATCGCCCGCGCGCCCAGCGTGGTGAACGCGTCGGTCGACGTGCCCGTGCCGGCGCCGAGGTCGAGGACCAGCTCACCGGGGCCGGCGTCGACCGCGGCGGCCACCGCCTTGCGCCATGCCCTGACCTGCCCCAGGGAGATCACGTCATTCACCAGGTCATAACGCCGGGCGGTGCGATCGAACATCGCGGCGACCTCGTCCGGCCTCTTGTCCAACTGAGCGCGCGTCATGCCCACACCCTATGGCCATCAGGATATTCAACGGAAAGTAGCAACTTGATTACCGTACGTCTGCTAGATATTGGCGAATGTTTGCCCGTGTCGCCCTTGCGGCGATCATCACCTCGTCCCCCGTCGCGCACGCGCGCGTCGTGTCGGCCGACCCGATCGACACCACTCCTCATGTGCTCGACGGCATCGTCAACGCGATCACGGTCGTGGGGCGCACCGTCGTGGTCGGCGGCTCGTTCAGCGAAGTGAGCGACGCCGGCCGCAGCACGGTGCTCCCGCGCGACAACCTGTTCGCGTACGACCTGCACACCGGCCGGATCCTGCGGGACTTCGCGCCCAGCGTGGCGGGCCCCGTGTACGGCCTCGCGCCCGGCGACGGCGGCACCGTCTACGTCGGCGGCGAGTTCCACGGCGTCGACCACCAGCGCGCCCGTGGCCTGGCGAAGCTGCGGGTCGCCGACGGCGCCCTGGTGCCCGGCTTCGAGCCGCGCATCGGCGGCGGCATGGTGAGCACGCTGGCCAGGCAGGGCTCCCAGCTCTATGTGGGCGGCGACTTCGTCAGCCCGCGCACCGCCCTGGCCAGGCTCGACGCCGCCACCGGCGCGGCCGACCCGGGCTTCGCGATCACGCCGGACAACCCGCTGACGGCGCGGGTGAAGGTGCACGCGCTGGCCGTCACCCGCGACAGGCTGCTGGTGGACGGCACGTTCACCACGCTCGACGGCCATGCGCGGCCCCAGGTCGGGCTGATCGACATCAGCCGCCCCGCCGCCCGGGTCGCCGCCTGGCGCACCGACACGTACGCGCGCCGCTGCGCCACCGCCTTTCCCTCGTATGTACGGGGTCTCGACTTCTCCCCCGACGGCCGCTATTTCGTGATCGTCACCACAGGCGGGCCAAAGGGCGGGATATGTGACACAGCAGCGCGCTTCGAGACGTACGCGAAGGGCTCGGCCGTCAAGCCCACCTGGGTCAACGCCACGGGCGGCGATTCGCTGTACTCGGTCGCGGTGACCGGCGCCGCCGTCTATGTGGGCGGGCACCAGCGCTGGCTGGACAATCCGCGGGGCCGCGACTCGGCCGGCCCTGGAGCGGTGTCACGACCGGGGATCGGGGCCATTCATCCGCGTACCGGAAAGGCCCTGAGTTGGAATCCGACGCGGGAGCGCGGCATCGGTGTGAAGGCGTTTTACGCCCACAGCACCGGACTACTTGTGGGTAGCGACACAACGAGACTCGGACGGGAGTACCATGCCCGGATTGGCATGTTCCCCCAGCCCTAGTCGTCCTGCGGCTTCGGGTGGTCGATCTTCGCGCTCAGGCGTTCGCTCATGGCATCGCGCTGCTTCGACAGCAGCACGTAGCTCGCTATGCCGCTGATCACGAATGAGGCGATGATCAGCGCGAGCGGGTTTGTCAGGCCGAGCAGCCAGAGCACAAGCAAGGTCACGGCAAACAGGCCGATCCGCGACGCGGTGTAAACGAGAACGGGATGCACGGCTTCGAGGTTACTCGGACCTGTGCGGCGCTCGCTCTTCGCACGGGACGCGAGCACTGCTACTGTTCCCAGTTAGGGAGTTTCGTAAAGAAACACCCACGAGAGCCCCAAAGAGGCTCTATCATATAACAATCGGGCAGTCAGCTGATAACAACCCGTGATCTTTGTAGAAAACCACGGATAAATCAGGCTTCGCTCGACACACTGGTTACCTGTCCGCCCGCTGGCAGGAAGCGGGATGCGAGGGGGAGAGATTGGTGGAGAGTAGCAGCGAGCGTCTGCTGACCCCAGGAGAGGTTGCCGCCCTCTTCCGGGTAGACCCAAAGACGGTTACACGCTGGGCAGCGGCAGGCCGCATCAGCAGTATCCGCACCCCCGGAGGGCACCGGCGCTTCCGCGAGTCGGAAGTCCACGCCCTTCTCCGAGGCGAGGACGTTCTCACGGCCGACAGGCCAGCAGGTGAGTCCCCGCGCGTCTGACGTTCCGTCAAGTCGGTGATCCTGCACGATGGACCGCTACACAAGTGGTCCATCCCGCCAGGATCACCGCTGGCGGAGCCCACTGTTCGCGTGCTTTCCTGCCGACACTTCCGTTTGGGGAAGCACTGGGGCGGCGCCAACCGCTGACCGTGGCTGGCGCCTGTCCGTACCCCCCGCGGGCGCCCCTTCGCCGCGGTGTGCTCAGGCGTCCTCCTGCCGCGCCTTGAAAGCCAGGAACTCGCGCTCCAGGTCGTCGTTCTCCTCCTCCCAGCGCCGGCGGCGCAGCTCCGCCTCCTCCTCGGTCAGCGACTCCGGCAGCCACTGCTCGTAGCCGGGATCACCGGGCTGAACCTCCACGTACGCGTTGCCGATCAGACGCCCGTCAGGACTGGTCAGGCTCTGCGGTACGCGCAACGTCCCGTCCGCGAGCCGGATGACGTACATCGCCGATCACCTAGATTCCGTAGCGCCGGTTGAAGAACAGCATGATGTCGAGCGCCATCCGCGTGTCGCCACCGAGCATGTCCACGAGGGCGGGACGCTGGCGGGAGGCGATGGCGGCGAAGGCGTCGGCGAAGAACTCCTTGCGGCCGAGCCCGCCTCCCTGCCGGTGGAAGGTCGAGGTCAGCAGCGGCGACGCGGCCTCGTAGAGCCGGACGAACTCCGCCGAGTCGGAGACCCATTCGCCGTACGCGGAGTCCACGTCGTCGATCGCGTGGCCCACCTCGTGCATCATCACATCGGGAGTGGGCGAGGGCCGGTCACCGACGACGATCTTCTTGTCGCCGTACGCGCCCGCACAGATGTCCCAGGTCGCGCGCCCCGACGGCAGCGGGGCCCCGCGTAAGTAGCCCATGTCGTCGAGGTCGGGGACGCCGCCCGGCCCGACGTAGATGCCCTCCAGGCCCTCGGCGAGCAGCTCCTTGAGCCGGTCGGGCAGTCTGGCCAGGCTCTCGACCGCGCGGATCACCTCGGCCGGTGGCGGGCCGTACCTGGAGTCCCACTGGCGGTGCAGGATCTTCTCCAGCGCGCCGCAGTGCCGCAGGCCGTCGCCCAGCGAGGGCTGGTCGGGGCGGTTGGGGCGGGCTCTGAGCGGCTGGTCGGGCAGCTCGAAGTCGTACCAGGTGTAGCGGGGGCGGTCGACGACGACGGCCGCGGGCAGCCGCTCGCCGTGTTCGCGTACCGCGAAGGCGTCCCAGGAGGCCGTGCCGTGCGGGGCGTCGGCGCCCGGCCAGGACTGCCGCTCGGATCTCAGCTCGCCGCCACGGGCCTCGCGGCCGCGCTCGGCACCCTTCAGCTCCTTGCGCCGCGCGCGCCTGTCCTGGGCCCGCTCGCGGGCGTTACGCCAGATCGACCGGTCGGCGTCGGGAGGCGCCTCGCTGCGCCGGGAGAACAGATAGGACCCGCGCCGCCACCAACGTCCGCGCCGATGCCGGCCTCGGTCGCCGGGACTCTTGTCGTGAGAAAAGGCCATCGCACCTCTCATCAACGCCCCTCGGAGCCCCGTGGACACCGCCGCATCGGCTTCCACGGTACGACGCGGATCTTCCGCTAGTCACCCGAAATGGGACATCAGGCAGCACGATCACGTCTCAACATGGCTTACAGTTCGGGGCATGGCAGGTGTTGTTATCGGCCTGGCGCTGCTGGCCTTCTGGCTCTTCTCACTGTTCGACGTCGTCACCACGCCGGAAGACGAGGTCAGGAACGTACCAAAAGCACTCTGGATCCTCGTCGTGGTGCTCATCCCGCTGCTCGGCGGGCTGGTGTGGATGGCGCGCGGCCGTCCGCGCGCGCCGCGCGCGGCCCGTCCCGTCACCCCCGGCCCGGGCGCGCCGAAGGGGCCCGACGACGACCCCGAGTTCCTGCGCGACCTCGAACGGCGGATGCGCGGCGACGACGTGGCCTGATCGGCGAGCCCCTCTGCTCAGGCTCGGGGTCAGTCCACGTCGGCGTAGCTGTGCAGCCCGTCGATGAAGATGTTGACCCCGATCAGGTTGAACAGCAGGCAGCCGAACGCCACGAGCTGCACGATCATCGCTGCCCTGCCCCGCCAGCCGGCCGTCGCCTTGGCATGCAGGTAGGCGGCGTAGGCCACCCACGTGATGAACGACCAGACCTCCTTGGGGTCCCAGCCCCAATAGCGGCCCCACGCCCGGTCCGCCCACAGGGCGCCCGCGATGACGGCGAACGTCCACACCGGGAAGGCGAAGATGATCGCCCGGTGCGCCGCCTTCTCCAGCACCTCGCGCGAGGGCAGGCGCGACACCCCGTCGCCGCGCAGCAGGTAGAGCACGCCCGAGACCCCGGCCAGCGTGAACAGGCCGCTCGCGATGATCGCGGCCGTGACGTGGATCGCGATCCAGTACGAGTCGAGCGCCGGCACCACGGGACCGGCCGCGGTGTAGAACACCTTGACCGCGAGCCCGAGCCCGAGCGCGGCGGTGACCATGACGAACGCGCCCATGAAGCGCACGTTGTGGCGGAGCTGGGTGACGAGGAACGCGGTCACGGCGGCGAAGCAGATGGCCACCACGAACTCGTACATGTTGCCCCACGGCCACCGGTCGACGGCCAGGCCGCGGGTGACGATGGCGGCGAGGTTGGCGGCCCAGCCGATCCAGGCGAGCACGAGCGCCACCGTCCCGGCACGGGCGGCGGCGGGCGAGGCCGGTACGGGTGCCGCGACGTCGGCCGTCGCGCCCGCAGCGGGCGTCTCAGCGCCGGAAACGGCCGCCTCGGCGTCGCTCCCGATGGTCTCGGAGACCGCGCCGGCGGCGCCCGCCCCCACGGCGACCGGCTGCCTGACCTCGGCCTGCCGCCGCTCGGCGGCCTTCCCGCCCCGAGCCCGGCCGAAGGCCAGCTCGATGGCGAAGCCGAGCATGGCGACGACGTAGAGCAGCACGGCTGCGACGACGAAAAGGTCGCTCAGCTCGGCGAGTTGCTCAGCGGACATCTTTCTCTCCTGCTGATAGAACCTTCACGATGTCGGCGAACTCCTCGGCGAAGCCCGCCGCGGAGCCCTCTGTGCGGGTCAGCCCGCCCACCTCGACCCGCCCCTGCGCGACGCGGACGAACACCCGGCGGCGGCGCATCATGAGCGAGAGCGCGATGGCGACCACCGCCGTGGCGGCGGCCAGCAGCGCGGGGAAGCGCCCCGGGTCGTACGCCATCTGCAGCGTGATCCACTGCTTGACGCCGGTGAACTCGATCTTGCCGAGCCCGCCGGGCAGATCGACCGACTGCCCCACGGCCAGCGGCTTGGGCGCGTCGGTGCCCATGAGCACCGGCTTGAGCTTGCGCATCACCTCGGGCTCCGCCAGCTCGTAGACCGACTGCGGCTTACCGGAGCGCAGGCCGAGGTCGCCGGAGAAGGCGCCGAGTATCTGCACCTCGGGGTTGAGCTCACCGGGGAAGGCCGAGGCGTGGGTGCCGTCGGTCAGCGGCACGCTGGTGGGCAGGAAGCGCAGCAGGAACCCCAGCTGCGACGGCTGCGCGTCGGGCGCCTTGACCACGCAGCCCGAGGTCATGGACCCCTTGTCCTCGATCAGGCAGGGCACAGGCCCCTCGAAGGCCACCTGGCCCTTGCCGTCGGTGACCCTGAAGACGGGGGCGTAGCCGTTGCCGATGAGGTAGGTCTGCGTGCCGTCGATCTCCAGCGGCTCGTTGACCTTGAGCTCGTAGTCGCGGGGCGGCGCCGCCGGCGACTCGTTGACCTTGAGGTGCGCGGAGTAGTCGAGCGCCTGGCCGCGCTTGTCGCCGGTCACCTGGTAGGCCACGTTGAAGTCGGTGAGCTGGAAGCTGAACGGCTCCAGCGACTCGGCGGAGACCCTGCTGCCGGGGATGAACCGGTCGTAGGCGGCCACGGTGTTGGCGAACCCGTCGCCCTCGACGACCAGCACGTTGCCGCGGTAGCCGTACAGGGAGCCCGCGCCGATGGCGAGCAGGATGCCGACCAGCGCGATGTGGAAGAACAGGTTGCCCGTCTCGCGCAGGTAGCCCTTCTCCGCCGACACCCAGCCGTCGCCGGTGACCACGCGGAAGCGCTGCCTGCGCAGCCGGGCCGCGGCCCGCTCGACGCCCAGGTCGCTCTCGAAGACGGCGTGATGAGGCAGGCGGGACAGGTTCTTCGGCGCGGCGGGCGGCTTGCGGCGCAGCTCGCGCAGGTAGACCGTGGTGCGCGGGATGATGCAGCCGATCAGCGAGGTGAACAGCAGCAGGTAGATGGCCGCGAACCAGGTGGAGGTGAAGACCTCGAAGAGCTGGAACCTGTCGTACCACTCGGCGAGGGCGGGGCTCTGCTCGTACAGTCTGGCGACCTTGTCGGGCTCGACGCCGCGCTGCGGCACCAGCGAGCCAGGCACCGAGCCGAGCGCGAGCAGGAAGAGCAGGATCAGCGCCGTCCGCATCGAGGTGAGCGTGCGCCACGCCCAGCGCAGCCAGGCCACCAGCCCGAACGATGCCTGCTCGGGCGCCTGCTCCTTCTCCAGCTCCTTGACGCTCATCAGATCACCGGCTCGAACGCGCCGATCAGTCCTTGCATGGCCGCGATCATCTCTCCCCAGAGCCCGGTCACGAGCAGCACGCCGACGGCCACCATCATGCCGCCGCCGACCCGGGTGATCAGGCGCGAGTGCTTGCGGATGGCGCGGAACGTGCGCAGCGCGCGGCTGTAGGCCAGCGCGGCGCCGATGAAGGGCAGGCCGAGGCCGAGCGCGTAGGCAACGGCCAGCAGCGCGCCACGCCCCGCGCTGCCCTCGTTGAGCCCGAGCGTCAGCACGACGGCCAGCGTGGGCCCTATGCACGGGGTCCAGCCCAGCCCGAACACCACGCCGAGCAGCGGCGCGCCGGCGAGCCCCGCGGCCGGCATGCGGTGGATGCGCACGTCGCGCATGAGGCCGGGCAGCAGGCCGAGGAAGGCCAGCCCGAGCACGATGGTGAGCACGCCGAGCACCCGCGTGATGATCTCGGCGTTGCCCAGCACGACCGAGCCGATGCCGCCGAACAGCGCCCCGCTGAGCACGAACACCAGCCCGAACCCGGCCACGAACAGCGCGGTGCCGAGCACCAGCCGCCCCCGCTTGGGGTCGGCGCTCATGCCCGTCACGTAGGACAGGTAGCCGGGCACCAGCGGCAGCACGCACGGCGACAGGAACGACACCACCCCCGCCAGCACCGCGATCGGCACGGCCAGCAGCAGCGAGCCAGAGGCGACGACGTCACTCATCGCGCACCTTGGTCACCGTGTTCATCAGGTCGGTGTACTTGACCGCGCCGAGCGCCCTGGCCGCGATGCGGCCCTGCTTGTCGATGACCAGCGTGGACGGGATGGCGGCGGGCGGCACGGTGCCCTGGAAGGCCAGCGCGACCTTGCCGGGCTGGTCGAAGATGTGCGGGTAGCCGGTCTGCTCGGTGCGCTCGAACGCCTTGGCGTCGGCCTGGCGGTCCTTGAAGTCGACGCCGAGGAACTGCACGCCGGAGTCCTTGGTCTTGGCCCAGACCTCCTTGAGCACGGGCGCCTCGGCCCGGCAGGGGCCACACCACGAGGCCCAGAAGTTGAGCACGACGACCTTGCCCTTGTGCGCGGCCAGGGACGCGGTGGCACCGTCGAGGGTCGGGCCTTCGACGGCCGGCGCGGGTTTGCGCTCGCCCGCCTCGAACACCTGCATCTTCCCGTCGCCCGCGACGAAACGGGTGTCGCCGGCCTGCGGCTGGCCGCCCTGGTTGCCGGCGCAGCCCGCGACCAGCGCGACCAGGAGAAGGAGGGAGATGGAGTTGGCGCGCACGGAGGAAGATCTCCTTGTACTACAACCGGTAGAGCTTGCAACTCTACCGGGGTGCCCGTGCGGCCCGGACATCAGGCCCCGGGGATCGACGGCCCCGTCTGCAGCGACCCGGCGGGCTCGCTGTAGCCGATGCTGACGAGCCGATCGCCGTCGAAGGTGAGGGTGGTGAGGCTGGCCAGCGCGCACTGGCGGCGGCGCGGGTCGTGCCAGAGCCTGCGGCCCTCGGCGGCCGAGCGGATGGCCCAGATCGGCAGCTGGTGGCTGACCAGCACCGCCTCGTGGCCCCGCGCCGCCGCCCTGGCGTCATCGATGATCGACTTCATCCGCGTGACGATGACCGGGTAGGGCTCGCCCCAGGACGGCCGCAGCGGGTTCCAGAAATAGCGGTAGTTGCGCGGGTTGCGCAGCACGCCGAGGCCCTGCCCGACCATGCGGCCCTCCAGCAGGTTGCCCGCCTCGATCAGGCGCTCGTCCTGGACGATCTCCAGGCCCAGCTTGTCCGCCAGCGGGGTCGCCGTCTCGATGGCGCGCTCCAGCGGCGAGCTGTAGAGGGCGACGATGTCGCGGCCGCCGACGGCCTTGGCGACCGTCTCGGCCATGAGCCGGCCCGTCTCCGACAGGTGGTAGCCGGGCAGCCTGCCGTAGAGGACGCCTTGGGGGTTGTGCACCTCACCGTGGCGCAGCAGGTGGACGACGGTGGTTTCAGCCATGGTGCGCCCAGCCTATCCGCTCGCCCGCGAAGCCCAGGCGAGGGCCCGCTGCGACACGGCCACGCCGGATCACTGCACGGCCCAGGCGTTCTCCTGGGTCTTGCTCGTCTCCGTCAGCGCGTCCACCATGGCCCTGATCGCGGGACGGCGGGCGGCGTCGGCGCGCCAGATCGCGTAGATGCGCCGCGACTGGCGCGGGAGCAGCGGCACCAGCCGTACGCTGTCCGGCACGCAGTCGCGCCCGAGCCTGGGCACGATCGCGCAACCGAGCCCGGCGGCCACGAGCGCGAGCTGGGTCGGGTATTCGTCGGCCCAGCACGCGATCACCGGCTCCAGCGACGCGCTGCGCAGCGTGAACACCAGCCAGTCGTGGCAGACCGTGCCCGGCGACCCGCTGATCCACTGCTCGCCGTGCAGCGCGGCCAGCTCGATCTCGCGCTCGCCGGCCAGCGGATGGCCGGCGGGCACGGCCACGTCGGCCACGTCGTCGAGCAGCGTGGCCTTGGACAGGCCGTCGGGCAGCGCCATCGGGCGGGTCAGCCAGTCCTGGACGACGCCGAGGTCCAGCTCGCCCCTCGCCACCTCGCGGGCCACCCGCTCCGGCTCGCGCTCGCTGAGCTGCACCCACAGGTCGGGATGGCGGCCCTTGAGCGAGACGAGCGCGTGGGGCATGAGGCCGCGGGAGGCGGTGGGGAAGGCGCCGACGTTGAGCCGGCCGACGACCTCGCCGCGCAGCGCCTCGAAGTCTGCCTCCGCGGTCTCGACCAGGGCGAGGATGCGCTCCGCGTGCTCGGCGAGCAGCCCCGCCGCGTCCGTGAGCCGCACGCCGCGGCCGTAGCGCTCCATGAGCCTGGCGCCGGTCTCGCGCTCCAGCTTGGCGATCTGCTGGCTGACCGCCGAGGGGGTGACCATGAGGGCGTCGGCCGCCGCTCCGACCGAACCGTAGACATGGACGGCGTGAAGGGCTTTGAGCCGGTTCAGGTCCAACATGTAAGCCACTCTAAACCGTTTAGCGTAGAAAGTCTCGCTTGTGGTTCATTGTGTAGCGGATGAAAATAGTTACATGAGAATCCTGAAGCAGAAGAAGCAGCAGACCGGCTCCGTGTCGTACCTCAAGGTGCTCGCCGAGCAGGCCCGCGACCAGCGCATCCGCTACCAGAAGCCGAGCCGCTGAGCCCGCGCGTGACGAGGGGCGGCCACCCGGACCGCCCCATCCGCTCCTACTCCCCCGTCACAGCATCGCGGCGGCCGCCTTCGCGGCCGCTGGGAGCGCCTCCGTGACGCGGCCCAGCGCCTCGTCGTCGTGGGAGGCCGACAGGAACCACGCCTCGTACGCCGAAGGCGGCAGATAGACCCCCTGGTCGAGCATGCTGTGGAAGAACGCCGTGTACGCGGCGGTGTTCTGACCCCGCGCCTCGTCGAAGTTCGTCACCTCGGCGTCGGTGAAGAAGACCGAGAACAGGCTGCCCGCCCGCTGCAGCCGGTGCGGCACCCCCGCCGCGCGCAACGCCTCAGAGGCGGCGTCGCCCACCAGAGCGGCCGCGGCGTCCAGCCGGCGGTACGCCTCGTCGTCCAGATTCCGCAGCGTGGCCAGGCCCGCGGCGCAGGCCAGCGGGTTGCCCGACAGCGTGCCCGCCTGGTAGACGGGCCCCTCGGGCGCCAGGTGGGCCATGACGTCGGCCCGGCCGCCGAACGCCGCCGCCGGCAGCCCGCCGCCCATGACCTTGCCGAAGGTCATCAGGTCGGCGTCGACCGGGTCGATGCCGTACCAGCCGGCGCGCGAGACGCGGAAGCCGGTCAGCACCTCGTCCACGATGAGCAGCGCGCCGTTGGCCGTGCACAGCTCGCGCAGGCGCGCGTTGAAGCCGTCGCGCGGCGGGACGACCCCCATGTTCGCCGGGCACGCCTCGGTGATCACACACGCGATCTCGGCCGCCGCGAACGCCGCCTCGACGGCCTCGACGTCGTTGTACGGCAGCACGATCGTGTCGGCCGCCGACGCCCCCGTGACGCCCGGCGTGTCGGGCAGCCCGAACGTCGCCACCCCCGACCCCGCCGAGGCCAGCAGCGCGTCGACGTGGCCGTGGTAGCAGCCGGCGAACTTGATCACCTTGGACCGGCCGGTGAAGCCCCTGGCCAGGCGTACGGCGCTCATCGTCGCCTCGGTGCCTGAGCTGACCAGGCGTACCTTCTCGACCGGCGCGATGCGCGCCACGATCTCCTCGGCCAGCTCGACCTCGCCCGGCGTGGCCGTGCCGTAGGAGAAGCCGCCCGCCACCGCGCCGGAGACGGCCTCGACGACGGCCGGGTGGCGGTGGCCCAGGATCATCGGCCCCCAGGAGCAGATGAGGTCGACGTAGCGGTTGCCGTCGGCGTCGGTGATGTAGGGGCCCTGCCCGGAGACCATGAAGCGCGGGGTGCCACCCACCGCTCCGAACGCGCGCACCGGGGAGTTGACGCCTCCCGGGACGACGTCGCGGGCGCGGGCGAACAGGTCTTCGGAGTTACGTGTACGGCTCACCCGACCCAGGTTAGCCGCAGGTGCGGCCGGTTCCCCGGGCGGGCACGCGGCTCAGTCGGCCAGCCACTCCAGGATGCGCAGCGGGTCGGGCAGCGGCCTGCCGTCGGGCGGGCGCAGCCAGGAGACGGCCTGCCCGCCCGGCATCGCCGAGGGCGGCGCGAGGACGTAGCTGTCGCGGCAGTGCCAGCGCAGCCCCGGCGTGTCGTCGATGGTGGCCGGGTCGCAGTCGAGGTGGCAGGACCACCACTCGTCCTCGTCCTCGGGGTTGCCGCGGGTGGCGACATAAAACAAGACCCGGTCGCCGTTGGCGGCGACCGGGCCCGGGTGTGCCCCGGCGGCGTCGATGCGGGTGAGCGCGGACAGGCCGGCGGCGAGCGGTACGTCGAAGACGTCGAACACGCGGCCCGTGGGCAGGATCACATTGGCCTCGGGCTCGGCCTGCCACCAGCGCGTGAGCTGGGCCGCGTCGGTCGTGGCCTGCATGTGCCAGGCGGGCGAGAGCGGATGGGCGCCGGGGTCGGGACAGCCGAGCCGGTCACAGGAGCACGCACGCGGCCCCTGACGCAGCGGGAAGGCGCCGGGCACCACGGGCCAGCCCAGGGCGGCGTATTCGAGCACGGTCTCGATGCGCGTCGGCCGGGACCGCTTTTTGGTACGCCGAGCCAGTGGTACCCCCACCATGGTGTCTCCCGTCGAGTCACAGCGCCTGAGGAGGTCCCGGATCCGGGTGGTAGGCGGGCCGCTGTCGGCGGCCTCCCGCAGGGCAGCAAAGGTCTTGCGCCTGCATCACACGCGGGACACACCAGCACTTTCATGCAACTCTAACCCACAGGTCCCAGCAGTTGACGGGAAACCCCTTGGTTAGAGCATGCGCGCCACTTCCGTCGCCCAGTACGTGAGGATCATGTCGGCCCCCGCGCGCTTGATCGCGACCAGCGACTCGTTGATCGTCCGCTCGCGGTCGATCCAGCCGTTGGCCGCGGCGGCCTCGATCATCGCGTATTCGCCGCTGACCTGGTAGGCGGCCACCGGCACGTCCACCTCGGCGCGGACGCGGCCGATGACGTCGAGGTAGGCCCCCGCGGGCTTGACCATGACGGCGTCGGCGCCCTCGGCCAGGTCGAGCCTGACCTCGCGCAGCGCCTCCTCCAGCGGCCCCGCGGGGTCCTGCTGGTGGGTGCTGCGGTCGCCGAACTGCGGCGCGCACTCGGCGGCGTCACGGAACGGGCCGTAGAAGGCGGAGGCGTATTTGACGGAGTAGGAGAGGATCGGCACGCCGGCGTGGCCCGCCTGGTCGAGCGCGCTCCTGATGGCGCCCACCTGGCCGTCCATCATGCCGCTCGGCGCCACCATCTGGGAGCCGGCCTCGACCTGGGCGACGGCGACGGAGGCGTACCGCTCAAGGGTGGCGTCGTTGTCGACCTCGCCCGACGGCGTGAGTATGCCGCAGTGGCCGTGGTCGGTGAACTCGTCGAGGCAGGTGTCGGCCATCACCACGAGCGCGTCGCCGACCTCCGACACCACGTCGCGCAGCGCCACCTGGAGCACGCCGTCGGGGTCGTCGGCGGCCGAGCCGCGCGCGTCCTTCACCGCAGGGATGCCGAACAGGATGACGCCGCCCACGCCGGCCTCGGCGGCCTCGCGGGCGGCCTTGCGCAGCGAGTCGCGGGTGTGCTGGAAGACGCCCGGCATCGAGGCCACCGGCTGCGGCTCCGAGATGCCCTCCTTGGCGAACATCGGCAGGATCAGCTCCGCCGGGTCGAGCCTGGTGCCCGACACCATCCGGCGCATCGCCGCGCTGTTGCGGAGCCTGCGCGGGCGGGCGACGGGGAACTGCGCGCTCATCTGGCTCTCCTCCTCGCGCCACGGCGGTTCTGTGAGGGACGGCGCGGCGTGTCGCCGGCCGCCAGCGCCGCCTGGCGCTGCTTGGCCCCGAACTCGGCCACCGCGGCGGCCAAGGCGGAGGCGGATGGCTTGTCGGCCATGACGTCGACCCGGAGCCCGAACTCCTCGGCCGTCTTGGCCGTCTGCGGCCCGATGACCGCGATCACGGTGACGTTGTGGGGCTTGCCGGCGATGCCCACGAGGTTGCGCACGGTCGAGGACGAGGTGAAGAGCACGGCGTCGAAGCCGCCGCCCTTGATGGCCTCGCGGATCGGCGCGGGCGGCGGCGCGGCGCGCACCGTGCGGTAGGCGGTGACGTCGTCGCACTCCCAGCCCAGCTCGGTGAGCCCGGCCACCAGCGTGTCGGTGGAGATGTCGGCCCTGGGCAGCAGCACCCGGTTGATCGGGTCGAGCATGGAGTCGTAGGGCGGCCACTCGGCCACCAGCCCCTCCGACGACTGCTCGCCCGACGGCAGCAGGTCGGGCTTGACCCCGAACTCGACCAGCGCCTGCGAGGTCGCCTCGCCCACCGCCGCGACCTTGAGGCCGGCGAAGGCGCGGGCGTCGAGTCCGTACTCCTCGAACTTCTCGCGCACCGCCTTGACGGCGTTGGCGCTGGTGAAGGCCACCCACTCGTAGCGGCCCGTGACCAGGCCCTTGATCGCGCGGTCCATCTGCTGCGGGGTGCGCGGCGGCTCGACCGAGATGGTCGGCACCTCCTCGGGCACCGCGCCGTAGGACACGAGCTGCTCGGACAGGCTGCGCGACTGCTCCTTCGTGCGCGGGACGAGCACCCGCCAGCCGAACAGCGGCTTGGTCTCGAACCACGACAGCTTGTCGCGCTGCGCGACGGCCTCGCCGACCACGATCAGCGCGGGCTCGGTGAACCCGGCGTGCTTGAGGTCGGCCTGCAGCTGGCCCAGCGTGGACACCACGGTGTACTGCTCGGTGGTGGTGCCGCCGCTGCTGACCGCGACGGGCGTGGTGTCGGGCTTGCCGCCGGAGATCAGCGCCTTGCCGATGGGCACCGCGTCGGCGACGCCGTTGTAGATGACCAGCGTGCCCTTGCAGCCGGCGTGCACGGACCAGTCCTGCTCCTGGGCGGCGTCGACGACCCTGAACTCGGGCACGGCGCTCGCCGGCGGGATGCCGGCGTAGGTGAGCACGGCGGTCGCGGGCGGCACGCCTGGCACGATCTCGAAGTCCACCTCCGCGGCGACACAGGCCGCGACCTCCTCGCTGATCGAGGAGAACAGCATGGGGTCGCCCGCGCACAGGCGCACCACGAGCTGGCCGCGCGCGGCGCGCTGCACGAAGTCGCCCTCGGCGACCTCGACGCCCTCGCGGCAGTGGTGCAGCAGCGGGGTCTGGGTCTCGGCGTCGAGCACCACCGCGTCGGCCTTGCCGAGCAGCTCGGCGGCGCGGAGCGTGAGCAGGTTGGGATCGCCGGGACCCGCGCCCACGAACGCGACGAAACCGGAGGTTGGACTATCGGAGCTCAATGGGAATGCTCCCCCATCAATCTGTCGGCCCCTTCGGCGATCATCTCGGCCGCGAGGAGGCGGCCCAGGTTCGCTGCCTCCGAAGGAGAGCCGGCGGCGGACTTGCGGACCGCTTCGCGGCCGTCGATGGAGACGACAACAGCGGTCAGGTTCAGAGTGTGCCCGTCATCGAACGCGAAAGCACCCACCGGAGCCGAGCATCCGGCTTCGAGGGCGTTGAGCAGGGCGCGTTCCGCGGTCACGGCCGAGCGGGTGGCGGGGTCGTCGAGCACGGACAGGGCCTCGACGATGTCGGTCCTGTCGGTGCGGCACTCCACGGCCAGCGCGCCCTGGCCCGGGGCGGGCAGCAGCTCGTCGGTCTCGAAGATCTGCGCGATCTCGGCGTCCCTGCCGATCCTGCCGAGGCCGGCGGCGGCGAGCACGATCGCGTCGAGCTCGCCCGAGGTGACCTTGCCGATGCGCGTGTCGGCGTTGCCGCGGATCGGCACGTATTCGAGGTCGGGGCGCAGGGCGCTGAGCATGGCGACGCGGCGCGGCGAGCCGGTGCCGACCCTGGCGCCGGGCGCGAGGTCGGCGAACTTGTGCGGGCCGACGAGGGCGTCGCGGTGGTCGTGGCGGGCCGGCAGCGCGGCCAGCGTGAAGCGCGGGTCCTGGGCGGTCGGCAGGTCCTTCAGCGAGTGGACGGCGAAGTCGATCTCGCCGTCGAGCAGCTCGTCGCGCAGCGCGCTGACGAACACGCCGGTGCCGCCGAGCTGCGCCAGATGGGCCTTGGTGACGTCGCCGTACGTGGTGATGCCGACCAGCTCGACGGGCCCTCCGGTGCGCGCGGTGTAGGCGTCGGCCACCATCTGGGACTGCGTGGTCGCGAGAAGGCTGCGCCGGGTGCCGAGCCGCAGAGCGGGCCTCGTCACAGCTCCACCTCCCTCACGGCCTCGGGCATCTTCGGATCCAGGTTGAACAATTCGCGCAGGGCTTCCGCATAATGATCGCCTCCTGGGCAGGTGGCGAGCTGCTTGACACGCACAGTCGGCTCGTGGAGCAGTTTGTCCACCACCCGCTGGACGGTCATGGCGACCTCGTCGCGCGCCCGCTCGTCGAGGTCGGGCACCCGCATCAGCAGGCGGCCCAGCTCCGACTCGACGACGCCGGCCGCCTTGCTGCGCAGCGCCACCACGGTCGGCGTGACCCTGGAGGCCCGCTCGGCGTCGAGGTAGGCGCGCAGCTCCTCGGCCACCAGACGGCGCACGGTGGGCACCGCGTCGCCCTCGCGGGAGCCGATGCCGGACTCCTGGATGGTCTCCAGGTCGACCAGCGTGACACCCGGCACTCCGCGCACGGCCGGGTCGATGTCGTGCGGCAGCGCCAGGTCCAGCAGGAACACCGGTTTGCCCAGCATATCCGGCGTGACGATGTGCCGGCCCGCGCCGGTGCAGGTGATCACGATGTCGGCCGCGGCCACCTCTTCCGGCACGGCGGCGAATCCGACCGCCCGGCCGCCGACGGTGGCGGCGAGCCTGGCGCCCCGCTCGTACGTGCGGTTGGCCACGACGATGTCGGTGACCCCGGCGCGCGCCAGCGTCGCGGCGGCCAGCGAGCTCATGGAGCCGGCGCCGATCACCAGCGCCCGCCGCCCCGGCAGCTCGCCCGCCAGCGCGAGCCCGGCGGTGACGAGGGAGGCGCCGTGCTTGTCGATGCCGGTGTCGTGGTGGGCGCGCTTGCCCACCCGCAGCGCCTGCTGCACCAGGTCGTTGAGCGTGGCGCCGACCGTGCCCTGGCGCTGGGCCAGCTTGAGCGCCTGACGGACCTGCCCGAGTATCTGCTGCTCGCCGACGACCATGGAGTCGAGGCCGCACACCACGGAGAACAGGTGCTCGACCGCCCGCTCCTCGTAGTGGACGTAGAGGTGCGGGATGAGCTCGTCCACCGGGACGCCCGAGTGCACGCCGAGCAGCTCGCTGATCGACGTGACGGCCGCGTGGAAGCGGTCGACCGTGACGTAGACCTCGACCCTGTTGCAGGTCGAGACCACCATGGCCTCCGCCACGCACGGATCGTGCTGAACGTCGTGCAGGAGCTTGACGAGGGCGTCACCGCTGACGGAGACGCGCTCGAGCAGGCCCACCGGTGCGGTCCGGTGGCTGAGCCCGACAGCCAGAACACTCATTGACCGTCCACCGCCATGAGTGGCCCCCCAGCCTTGCGTTGCTCGTGGAACGCGAGAATCTGCAGTTCGATTGATAGGTCGACTTTACGGACATCGACGCTTTCCGGCACAGAGAGTACGACCGGCGCGAAATTGAGGATGCTGGTCACGCCCACGGCGACCACGCGATCGCACACCTGCTGCGCCGCTGCCGCCGGTATCGCCAGTACCACGATCGAGACTCCACGCCGTTTGATCACGGCTTCCAGTTCGTCGATGTGTTCAACATTCAACCCCGCGATGGTGTCGCCCACGATTTCGGGGTCGGCGTCGATGAGCGCCGCGACCCGGAAGCCCCGGGAGACGAAACCGCCGTAGTTGGCGAGCGCGCGCCCGAGGTTGCCGACTCCGACGATCGCGACGGCCCAGTCTTGGGTCAGACCGAGCTCACGGGAGATCTGATAGACGAGGTATTCGACCTCATAGCCTACGCCGCGGGTGCCGTAGGAGCCGAGGTGCGAGAGGTCCTTGCGGAGCTTGGCGGAGTTGACCCCTGCCGCGCCCGCCAGGTCTTCCGAGCTGACGGTGGCGATGCCCCGCTCGGCCATCCCGTGCAGCGCCCTGAGGTAAAGCGGCAGCCTGGCGACCGTCGCCTCGGGGATGCCGCGGTCACGGGGCTGGGACGGGCTCTTCACGTGCCGGTGCTCCAGGGAACGGGCGGCTTGGGGACCGCGTGATCGGAATGGGACCGTCTTTCAGGTTAATCCCTTTGTGAACCGATGCACAAAGTCAGCAGGGGTACGGTTGCGTCATGCACCGCATCACCTTGCTCGGCAAACCCGGCTGTCACCTCTGTGACGACGCCCGCGAGATCATCGCCAGGGTCGCGGGCGAGCTCGGCGTCCCGTGGGAGGAGGTCAGCATCGACTCCTCCGACGAGCTCAAGGAGAAATACTGGGAGATGATCCCGGTCACGCTGATCGACGGCGTGCAGCACGACTTCTGGCGGGTCGATGAGGCGAGGCTGCGCGCGGCCCTCAGCACGTGACGGCTCAGCACGTGACGGCTCAGCACGTGACGGCTCAGCACGTGACGGCTCAGTACATGACGGTGGGCAGCGGCACCACCTTGGCGGCGTTGACGTCGAGCTCGATCACGTTGGTGGCCAGCACCATCGCCTGACGGTCGTTGACGAACCGCTCGACGTGCGGCTGGCGCAGGTGGTCGCGGTAGGCCACCTCGTCGCGATAGAGCTCGTAGACGATGCGCTGCAGCGGGGCCGACTTCACGGAGTGGCAGGCGTAGACGAGCGTGTCGGGCTCGCCCCTGCGCACGGCCTCGACCGTGGCCTCGGCCAGCCGGTCGAAGGCGTCGCCCGCGCCGTCCATGAGCGTGAAGACGGTGAGCATGCCGTAGATCGTCGGCGAGAGCTTGCCCGAGCCGCCCTGCTGCTGGGCGGGCGAGAACAGGTCGGCGCCGGGGAAGACCGCGCCGGTGGCGGGCGCCGGCGGCGCCAGGTTGTAGTCGGGGCGCTGGGGCGGTGCGCCGTTCATGATGTAGCCGGTGGAGGGGCCGTCGTCGGGCGACGGCGGCGCCATGCGGGAGGCGTAGTCGACCTCGCGGTCGCCCGCACGATATTCGGCCACCAGGTCGCCGAGCCCCGACGACCTGCGCGGCGGCTGCGGCGGCAGGTCGGCGGCCGGCACCGGCTCCGGCATGCCGTGGTGCCCCGGCACCTCGTCGCGGAACATCGGGCGCTCGTCGGGACCGTCCTCTCCGGCCAGCGCGCGATCGGCGCGGCGCGCGGCGAACTCCTCGCGGCGCTGGGCCCGCTCGTCGCGGCGCGCCGCCCGCTCGTCGCGGTCGTCGTGGTCGTCGAAGTCGTCCTCGTCGTCGTCCTCGTACGGCGCCAGCGGCCGCAGCACGGTGTACCAGACCGCCGCCCCCGCGACGGCGAGCAGCGCGGTGGTGAACAGGGCCGGCACGGAGAAGCGCATCGCGCCCACCAGCGCCAGCCCCGACGGCACGATGACCACGGTGGCGTGGAGGTTGTCGGTGTCGTACTCGTCACCGTTGCGCCAGCGCAGCCCGGCCACGACCAGCATCGCCAGCATGATCAGCACGGCGACGGCGTGCACGCCGGTGAGCAGGTAGCCGGGGACGATGTTCCAGTGGGCCGCGGCGGTGGGCAGCGACTTGCCCATGTCGTCGGTCTTCAGCGGGTCCCAGACCATGATGACGGTGGCGACGACGGTCAGGGCGATGCCGAGCAGCCACGCGAGGAACCTCGGCGGCACCTTCTCGGCCAGCAGCTGCACGAGCCCGACGGCCAGCCACAGGGGCGCCAGCATCGATCCCGTCACCTGGTAGATCCGGAACGTGACGGAGCCGAAGCCCATGAAGGACCCGAGTGCGATCACGGCGAGTGACAGGCAGAGCCCGGCGACTGCAACGGTCCAGGCGACCAACCATCCCTCAGGCTCGTCGCGCAGGCGTTGGATCAGGGCGGCCGCGGCGATCGCGGACAGGATCGCACCGGCGAGAGCTATGACAGCAACGAGGATCTCCATGGTGACTCCAATGCTGCCGGACGATGCCTCCCAGCCGGTAGCCGAAGAGGGAACGGGTCGGTCCACCACGGTATAGGCCGATTACGCCTAGTCATGCATGACTTCCGTGGATTGTGGATTTTCCGGTTGATTTCTAGAGTGTTCGAGCACGCCGCACCCCTTACCCCTAGGGATACCGGATGCCTGACTCGTCGCCGTTCGCCGGGCTGCTGGCGCCAGCTGTGGCCGGCCCTGCCCGGACGGGCGAGCTCGCCGTGCGCGAAGACGTGCCCGACGACCTCCGTACGCTGGTGATGCACGCCAAGAACGGATGCACGCAATCCTTTGGCACGCTCTACGACCGTTATGTCGACCTGGTCTACCGCTACATCTACTTCCGGGTGGGCTCGCACCCGCTGGCGGAGGACCTCACCAGCGAGACCTTCCTGCGCGCGCTGCGCAGGATCGGCGACTTCACCTGGCAGGGGCGCGACTTCGGAGCCTGGCTCGTGACGATCGCGAGAAACCTGGTGACCGACCATTTCAAGTCGGGGCGCTACCGGCTGGAGATCCCCACGGGCGAGGTGATCGACGTTCCGCTCGACGGCTCCCACATTCCCGAGAACGCCGTGGTCACGGCCATCATCAACGATCGGGTGCTGCGTGCCGTACGAGATCTCAATCCCGAACAACAGGAATGCGTCGTCCTGCGCTTCCTGCACGGCCTCTCGCTCGCGGAAACCGCGCTGATCATGGGGAAGAAGAGTGGAGCGATCAAAGCGCTGCAGTTCCGTGCCGTCCGCGCGCTGGCCAGGGCTCTCAAGCACGACCTGGCGTAACCTCCGTCATCGGCCCCTCGTTAGACCAGGTGTCATGACCGTGTCGGTGGGAGAGCCGTCATGAGGGGCGCGCGCGAGCGGCGGGTACGCGTGCTCGTGCACCTCACCGAGCTGAGCGAGCTGCCGCTCGGCGGCCTGCCCGAGCCCGCGTTCAAGGAACGGCTGCGCGCCGAGCTGATGTCGGGCGCCCTGACCGCCGCCGAACCCGACGCGCCCGAGAAGCGGGCCACCCGGAGGCCGCAGCCGCTCCTGGGCGGCCTCCTGGGCCGGCGCGGACGCCGCCGCCGGTCCAGAGGGCGGCCCCTGCTGTCCCAGCTCGCCACCGTGGGCCTGGTGGCCGCGCTCATGGTGTCCTCCTTCGCCACCTACCGCGCGGTGCCCGGCGACTCGCTCTACCCCCTCAAGCGCGCCGCGGAGACCACGCTCGTCCGCCTCACGTCCGACGACGCGGAACGCGCCGCGCGCGAGCTCGACTCGGCCAAGGCGCGCGCCAAGGAGGTCGCCACCCTCCTCGGCTCGTCGGTCGACGGCCCGCTCGTGGACGAGACGCTCAAGGACATGGAGGAGTCCACCCGCGCGGGCATCAGCCGGCTCGAACGCGCGGAGCCGCGCTCGCCGAAGATCAAGAAATTCGCGCGGGACCAGAAGGAGGCCGTCAAGCCGATGCTTCAGCAGCTCGACGAGGATCAACTGGCCCAGGCGGAGGGGTACCTCAGCTACATCGAAGGTCTGGCCGCCCCCGAGTAGGTAGCTAAGCTGAAGCCCATGTGGCGGCTCAAGCGACGACGACAGGAAGTGCGGCCGGAGGTCGCAGGTGAGGTGGCCGCACAGGCGGCGGTGACCGTCGCGCCTGCCCAGCCCGATCTCGAGTCCGCGGCCTTCTTCGACGTCGACAACACCATGATGCGCGGCGCGTCGATCTACCACTTCGCCCGCGGACTGGCCACGCGCGGCCTGTTCACCACCTCCGACCTGGTCAAGTTCGCCGTCGGGCAGGCCGTCTTCCGGCTGCGCGGCAACGAGAACCCCGAGCACATCGCGGTGGCCAGGGAGACCGCGCTGGCGTTCGTCGCGGGCGCCAAGGTCGACGACGTCGTACGCCTCGGCGAGGAGATCTACGACGAGGTCATGGCAGACCGCATCTGGGGCGGCACCCGCGCGCTCGCCCAGAGCCACCTCGACGCCGGCCAGCGCGTCTGGCTGGTCACCGCCACCCCCATCGAGCTGGCCAGGGTCATCGCCCAGCGGCTCGGCCTGACCGGCGCGCTCGGCACGGTCGCCGAGACCAGCAACGGCGTCTACACCGGCCGGCTGGTCGGCGACCTGCTCCACGGCCCGGCCAAGGCCGAGGCGGTGCGCGCCCTGGCCCGCAGGGAGGGCCTCGACCTCAGCCTCTGCACCGCCTACAGCGACTCGGCCAACGACCTGCCGATGTTGTCGCTGGTCGGCAACGCGGTGGCCATCAACCCCGACAGCGAGCTGCGCGAATACGCGCGCAAGCACGACTGGCCGGTCAAGGACTTCCGCACCGGGCGCAAGGCCACGATGACGGCGCTGCCGTTCGCGGCCGGCGTGGGCGCGGTCGCGGGCGGCGTCGCGGCGGGCATCGCCCTGCGCCGCCTCTACCGCGGCCGCCCCTGAATCACCGCAGCCGACTCACTCCAGGCTGACTCACTCCAGGCTGACTCACTGCAGCTGACTCACTGCAGCGTGCCGAACAGCCTGGCCGCCTCCGGCTGCTTCCACCGGAGCCGGTTCGGGTCCTGCGGATAGGGCTCCGAGGGCACCGACACCGTGGTCATCGTGGTCCTGGCGAGCTGGGTGGCCAGCTCGTACATCTCCTCGACGCCGAGATCCGTCTTCACCGCCCCGCGCACCGCCGACAGGAAAACTCTGAGCTCGGCGGGATCGGAGACGAGCTGCCGCTGGGCCTTGTCCAGCATGGCCCGCGCGAGCCCCTGCTGCCGCTTGATCCGCGCGACGTCCGAGCCGTCGCCGTAGTGACGCAGCCGGGCGTAGCCGAGCGCCTTCTCGCCGTCGAGCAGTTGCTCGCCCGCGGGCAGCCTGAGCTTCGAGGCGCGGTCGTCCACGGGCCTCGGCACCTTGATCCGCACGCCGCCGAGCGCGTCCACCATGGTCTCGAAGCCGGCGAAGTCCACCTCGACCGTGTGGTCCAGGCGCAGCCCCGTCAGCTTCTCCAGCGTCGACCTGAGGCACGTGGCGCCACCGTCGTCGTACGCGGAATTGATCATGGTGACCCGATCCGGCGCCGACCCGCACGGAACCCGCACCATCGAGTCGCGCGGGACGCTGACCACGGTGGCCCTGCCCCTGTCGGCCGGCAGGTGGACGATGATGATGGTGTCGGAGCGCTGGCCCGAGCCCCGCGACTGCGGCCCGTACTTCGCGTTGCCAGGACCGTCCCGGGTGTCGGAGCCGATCAGCAGCACGTTCATGGCGCCGCTCATGTCCACCCGCCCGCCCGCGGACGGCGCGGCCACGGGGAAGCCGGTGATGAACGCCGTCGTCACCGCCACGACGGCGGCCGTGCCCGCGGCGACCAGCGCGGCCGTCGGCCACCTGCGCCGGGGACGGCCGCGCAGGAAGCCCGTGCGGTGGCGGACCAGGGTGGCGGGTGGCTGGTGCTCCAGCTCGGCCCCGAGGTCGCGGAGCAGCTTCAGGTCGTCCATCGTCACTCCTCCTCCAGGGGGTTGGTGTCGCCGAGCGCCGTGCGTACCTTCCGCCTGCCCCTGTTGAGGCGGGAGCGCACGGTTCCGACAGGGATGCCGAGCGCTCGCGCGGCCTCCTCGTACGTGAGGTCGCCCCAGGCGATCAGCAGCAGCACGTCGCGGTCCCTGGCGGGCAGCGCGGCCAGGGCGCCGGCCAGCTCCGCGCGGACGGCACGGGCGGACACCCCGGCCGCCACCCGGTCGGCGGGCGACTCCACCTCGTGGTCGACGGGGGCGCGCAGGAGCGCACGGTAGCGGGCCGCCTCCGTGCGGTGGTGGCGGGAGATGAGCTTGGTGAGGATGCCGAAGAGCCACGGCCTGGCGTCCGGGTAGGCCAGGTCGTAGCTCTTCCTGCGGGAGAAGGCGACCAGGAACGTCTCGCCGACGAGGTCCTCGGCGGGTTCGGGGCCGAGGCGTCTGGAGGCGTATCTGAAGAGCATCGCGGAGTAGCGGTCGAAGAGCTCGGCGAACACCTCGGGTTCTGTCAGCGAGGCGCTCACGAGTTCGGCGTCCGCACCCCTGACGGCGGGTTGCGTGATCATCTCCGCCCTTCTGCGGGGAATGGGTCACGGATGTCTTGCCACAACCCGCCGTCAGGGTTCAGGGATCGTCGCGCCGGCGGCGTCAGAGGAGCGGGGGAAAGGCGTGTCCCCTGCGCAGGCGCAGCTCGTTGAGCAGCTGCTGGATGACCTCGCGCACGTGGTCGGTGATGTTGAAGACCAGCATGGGGTCGTCGGCGGCCGACGGGTCGTACTCGTCGGTGCGGATCGGCTCCCCGAACTCGATCATCCACTTCGACGGCAGCGGCACCAGGCCGAGCGGCCCGAGCAGCGGGAAGAACGGGGTGATCGGCAGATAGGGCAGCCCCAGCAGCCGGGCCAGCGACTTGAGGTCGCCGATCTTGGGGTAGATCTCCTCGGCGCCGACGATCGCGGTGGGCACGATCGGCACGCCCGCGCGGATCGCGGAGGCCACGAAGCCGCCGCGGCCGAAGCGCTGCAACTTGTAGCGCTCGGAGAAGGGCTTGCCGACGCCCTTGAAGCCCTCGGGGAACACCCCGACCAGCTCGCCCTTGCGCAGCAGCCGGTCGGCGTCCTCGCGGCAGGCCAGCGTGTGGCCGGTCTTGCGGGCCAGATGGCTGAGCAGCGGAAGCTGGTAGACCAGGTCGGCGCCGAGCAGCCGCAGCGGCCTGGCCGCCTCGTCGTGCAGCGCCACCTGCAGCATCAGCGCGTCAACGGGCAGCGTGCCCGAGTGGTTGGCCACGATGAGCGCGCCGCTGTCGTCGGGGATGTTCTTCAGCTCGAGCGTCTCGACCCTGAACCAGTGGCGGTAGAGCGGCCTGAGCAGCTCGAGCACGACCTTGTCGGTCAGCTCGGCGTCGTAGCCGAACTCGTCGACCTCGTAGTCGCCGGTGACCCGCCGCCTGATGAAGGCGAGCGCCTTGGCCACGGGGTCGGGCTCGTCGTACGACGGCGCCGCGGTGATGGGGATCACCCGGCCTTCCTCATCTGGCGCTGGGCGCGGAACGCTCATGCGCGGAAACTTCCCAGCGGACGCAGCCCGCGCGAGCGCAGGAAGTCGTCGAACGCCGCACCGGTGCTGAACTTGGGCTTCCAGCCCAGCTCGGCCTCCAGGTGGGCGATGTCGACCGCGCGGCCGTGGCTCATCAGCCGCAGCTGCTCGGGCGAGTATTCGACCAGGCCGAGCCGGCGCGCGGCACCGCCGAGCACGGTGAAGGCGGGCGAGATCAGCGGCAGCGAGGGCCGCCCCGCCCGGCGCGCGCACTGCGACAGCAGCAACACGCCTGCCCCGGCCACGTTGTACGTGCCGGGGTGATCCTCGGTCGCCATCCGGCGCAGCACCTCGACCGCGTCGTCCTCGTGGACGAACTGCAGCCGCGGGTCGAAGCCGAGCACGCTCGGCAGCACCGGCTGGGTGAAGTAACGCGTCAGCGGCGAGTCGACGCCTGGGCCCATGAAGTTGGCGAAGCGCAGCAGCGACACGGTGACGTCGGGACGCCGCCGCGCGAAACCGCGAACGTAGCCCTCGACCTCGGCCGCGTCCTTGGCATAGCCGTGGACGGGGCCGTCATGCGGCTCCAGGTCCTCGGTGAACACCGCCGGATCGCGGGGAGACGAGCCGTAGACGGCGGTGGTGGATCGCACCACCACGCGCCGCACGGTCGCCGACCGCTGGCAGGCACCGAGCAACTGCATGGTGCCGATGACGTTGTGCTCTTTCATGGCAGCCCTGCCCCCATTGCGTGAGGGAGCGCTGACCAGGCTCATGTGCACAACGGTGTCGATGTCCGCGGCCGCGATCACCTGGGCGATGTCGGGGCTGCGCAGATCCACCCGGACGAACTCGGTCCGGCCGAGTGAGATGCCGCCGTCTCGCGTGAGCGAGGGGGGCGGCACGGTGTCCACTCCGATGACACGGCTGATGTCCGGGTCCGCCGCCAGAACGCTCGCCACCCGGGCGCCGATGTGGCGCGAGACCCCGGTGACAAGCACGGTGTGGGTCATCAGCGCCTCGCAGCTGCGTCGGTTACTTCTTGTTGCGCCGCTGGATGCGCGTCTTCTTGAGCAGCTTACGGTGCTTCTTCTTAGCCATCCGCTTGCGGCGCTTCTTGATCACAGAGCCCACGGGACCCCCAGGTACTGATAGCACGTTTGAATCGGAGTGCGAGCGCACACCGGCTCACAGACTACCGGCGATCCACGGTAGATCGCCCCTCGGGGGGTGAGCGCCCGGCCGTACCAGCGGGCGGCCGGGCCTCTCCCGCGACACACTCACGACACGTTCGGGCGTGTCGCTACGTCATCCTGCCTCGATGTAGGCCTCCCGGAGATAATCGTGTACCGCCTGCTCAGGCACCCTGAACGAGCGGCCGACTCGGATGGCCGGCAGCTCGCCGGAGTGGACGAGCCGGTACACCGTCATCTTGGACACCCTCATGACCGTCGCCACTTCTGCCACGGTCAGGAACTTCACCTCGCTGAGAGGTCTTTCGCCTGCACCCATCGGACGCCTCTTCCGCACGTGTTTCCGGGTTATCCCCACTGGTGCCATTGCTCACGCACGTGTACTGCCGTCAGCGTAAGTCGGGACTCCGAGTGCGCAAACCCCCTATTTTTCCAGCCGACGGAGCCACCTGTCAGCCGAACCAGCGAAATCGCTGGCCAACCGCCTGGCCAAGCACCTCGCCTGGACGCTGGAGCTGTCCAAGCTGCCACACATAAGAGTCGCCGGAGCCCTGCCAAAAGTTGGCAAAGGGACAGCGAGCCCCTTGGAATGCAGGCGCGAAAAGACGGTATGGGGAGGGCCGTTATCGACTCAAAGGGCTCGTGAGACTTCTGTGACTAGCCGCTCCGTCAACGGAGAGTAATAGCGGGGTAGCACGTTGTCGTCAAGTGGCACGACCACCTCAAGCTTGCCCTCCGCCTCCCCGAGGAACAGCCCGGGGTCGTTGCAGTCGGCGAAGGCCACCGTCGGCACGCCCGCCTCGCCCGCCGCTCCGGCCCAGCCGTGGTCGGCGATCACCAGGTCGGGCAGGTCGCCGCCCAGCTCGTCCAGCATGTGGCGCATCGGGATCGCGTCGTGGGTGTGCACCAGCGCGCCCCTGTCGTCGAGCATCGCGACGTCCTGGAGGTAGCGGATCCTGCGCGGCCGGCCGAAGCCGGAGCCCGCGTACGACCAGCCCTCCCCGGGGGTCAGCAGCCGCGCGCCGTGGGCCACGCAGAAGGCGGCCAGCGGCAGGTGCACGGCGAGCAGGCCCGTGGGGTGTCCGGTGGCGAACAGGATGCGGGGCTCGGGCCGCGCCAGCACGGCGGCGATGCGCTCGGCCATCGCGTCGAGCGCGTCGATGGTCAGGTCAGGGTCGATGGTGTCCTGGCCGTAGCGGTGGTCGGGGTCGGCGACGACGCCCGCGGACTTGGCCATGAGGGCCAGGATGTCGCGGTAGGACCACGGCTGGTCGAAGGTCAGGCCGAGCGCGTAGTAGGGGTCGCCGTTGGCCAGCGAGCTGTAGTGGTCGAGGTTGTTCTCGCGAGAGGTCGCGACATCGCCGGCGATGCGGCTGTGAACAAGGTGATCTCTAAGTTCGTCGCGGCTCAGCACTGCTTCATTCCTCGTCAGGGCATCGGATCGAGGCCGTGCAGGGGGAACACCGCTTGCCGGGTCGCCATGACCGCACGGTCAATGGGGTCCGCAGGATCATAACCACCAGATAGGTCGCTGAATTCCGGATGGCGGCCGTCTGTCATGGTGAGGGGTGGTGTCTCCCCCGTACGCTCGCGGACGAACCTGCGCCACTCCTCGGGCGTCGGCGTGGCCGGATCGATCGGATGCCCGGCCAGCTCGGCCATCAGGTGCGTCCACACCCGCGGCACCACCTGCACCAGCTCGTAGCCGCCACCGCCGGTCGCGATCCAGCGCCCGCCCGCCGTCTCGTGGGCCAGGCGGTGCAGGGCCTCGTAGGCGGCCCGCTGGCCGTCGACGCTCAGCATCAGGTTGGCGAGGGGGTCGAGCGCGTGGCTGTCGCAGCCGTGCTGGGTCACCAGGATCTCCGGCCCGAACTCGTGCAGCAGCGGCGGCACCACCGCGTGGAAGGCCCGCAGCCAGCCCGCGTCGCCGGTGCCGGCGGGCAGCGCGACGTTGACCGCCGTGCCGTCGGCGCCGGTCTCGTGCGGGAAGCCGGTGCCGGGGAACAGCGTGCGCGGGCTCTCGTGCAGGCTGATCGTCAGCACCCTGGGGTCGTCGTAGAAGACCGTCTGTACGCCGTCGCCGTGATGGACGTCGACGTCCACGTACGCGACGCGCCCCACTCCCTGCTCCAGCAGCCACGCGATCGCCAGCGCGGGGTCGTTGTAGACGCAGAAGCCGCTCGCCAGGGCCGGCATCGCGTGGTGCAGCCCGCCCGCGACGTTGACGGCGTGCTCGGCGGTGCCCTCCCAGACCGAGCGGGCGGCGGCCAGCGAGGCGCCGGCGATGAGCGCGCTGGCCTCGTGGACGCCCGCGAAGGCCGGGTTGTCGGTGGTGCCGAGCCCGGCGCTCATGTCGGGCAGGCCGGAGGCGGAGACGCGCTTGACGGCCTCGATGTAGCCGCGGTGGTGGACCAGCGCCAGCTCGTCGTCGCTCGCCGGGACGCAGCCGGCCAGCTCGACCTTGTCGAGCACGCCCATCTCGCGGGCCAGCGCCATGGTGAGCTCGACGCGCACGGGGGCCAGCGGATGGCTCGGGCCGAAGTCGTAGGTGGTCAGAGCGTCGTCCCAGATCACCCGTGCCGAACGGCTCATGCCAACCCCTCTGCCGCGTGCCCTCGCCTTGCGCCGACGTTACCGCAGCGCAGACCGCTGGTTGTAGCCCGGCCTCAGGCGGCCGGAAAGATCACGCCGATCTCGGAATCTTGTGATTTAGGGTCTTAGCGTGCGCTTAGCGCGGACGTTCATGACCATCGTGCGGTTCTTCCGGCGGCCCACGGTGTACGACCGCACGCTGGTGATCGTGCTGTGCCTGCCCGCACTGATCAGCCTCGTGACGGGCGTGCTGGGCATGACGGAGATGCTGCCGAGCGCCGTCGCGTACCTGGTGAGCACGCCGTTCCTGCTCATGCGCCGCAACCGGCCGCTCCTCACGACCGGCGCGGTGGTCGTCGTGGACGCCGTCTCGATCGCGACCGGCCTGGTGACCAGCTCGAACGTGCACAGTGCCGTCGCGCTCTACAGCCTGGGCCGCTACACGGGAGGCCGTCCGACCGCGATCGCCACCGGAGCCGCCTTCGCCGTGTACGCCGTCGCCATGGAGGTGGACAGGCCAGGCGTCAACAGCTGGCTGAGCGCCCTGTTCCTGGTCGGCGTGTTCGTGGGTACCGGCCAGTTCGTCCGGCTCAGGACCGAGCTGAGGGAGCGCACCACCCGCGAGGCCGCCGACGCCGCCGTACGCGCCGAGCGCAGGCGCATCGCCAGGGAGCTGCACGACGTGGTGGCCCACCACATCACCGTGATCAACGCGCTGGTCGGCGGCGCCAGGGCCACGCTGCCGCCCGAGCAGCTGGTCACCAGGGATGCGCTGGAGAGCGCCGAGCAGACCGCCCGCCAGGCCATGTCGGAGATGCGGCGGCTGCTCGACGTGCTGAGGGCCGAGGGCGGGGAGGGCGCGGACGCGGCGACGGGGGTCGGCACGGACCGGTTGCCCGCCCTCATCAAGGAGGCGGGGTCGGCGGGCCTGCCGGCCACCCTGACCGTGACGGGCGAGCCCGTCGAGTTGCCCGCCGCCGTGGACCACGCCGTCTACCGGATCGTCCAGGAGGCGCTGACGAACACCCGCAAGCACGCCGTCGGCGCCAGGGCCAGCGTGCTGCTGACCTATGATCCGGAGGCCGTGGAGGTCGAGGTGCTCGACGACGGCGTGGCCAAGAACGACGGCACGCCGCCGGGCTTCGGGCTCGGCGGCATGGCGGAGCGGGTGGCCCTGTGCGGCGGCCGGCTCTCGACGGGGCCCAGGCCAGAAGGAGGATTCCGCGTGCACGCCCGCATCCCGCTGGAGAGCGCATGACGGCCGCGATCAGGGTGCTGCTCGCCGACGACCACGCACTCGTGCGCAGGGGCTTCAAGCTGATGCTGGACGCCCAGCCCGACCTCGGCGTGGTCGGCGAGGCGGCCGACGGCGAGCAGGCGGTGGAGCTGAGCCGGCGGCTGCGGCCCCACGTGGTGCTCATGGACCTGCACATGCCCGGCATGGACGGCGTGCGCGCCACCGAGCTGATCACCGCCGAGCTGCCGCAGGTGCGGGTGCTCGCGCTGAGCACGTTCGACCTGGACGAGAACGTGGTGGCGGCGCTGCGCGCGGGCGCCGACGGCTTCCTGCCCAAGGACGTCTCCCCCGAGGAGCTGATCGAGGGCGTCCGCGTCGTGCACCGCGGCGAGTCGGCCGTCGCGCCCCGGCTGCTGACCCGGCTGATCGGCACGTACGTCCGCACCACGCCGCCGCGATCCACCCCCGCCGAGCTGGCCGGGCTGACCGTGCGCGAGCAGGAGATCCTCGTGCTGATCGCCCGCGGCCGCTCCAACACCGAGATCGCCGCCGAGCTGTCCGTCTCCCCCTCGACCGTCAAGAACCACGTGACGAGCCTGTTCGCCAAGATCGGCGTCAGGGACCGGGCGCAGGCGGTGATCGCCGCGTACGAGGCGGGTCTCGTCCGACCCGGAGAGTAGGACCAGGGTCCCAGAACGCCGCCGTGCGAACGGTTCGCGGGCAGGAGGTGATCGGGGGCGCGCGACGGCACGCTTGAGTCATGACCGCGATTCGGGCAACCAACCTGAGCAAGCGTTACGGCGGCACCGTGGCCGTCGACGACCTGTCGTTCGACGTCGAGCCCGGCAGGGTGACCGGCTTCCTCGGCCCCAACGGGGCGGGCAAGTCGACCACCATGCGCATGATCCTCGGACTCGACCACCCCTCCGGCGGCTCCGTGCTCGTGGACGGCAAGCCGTACGCGGAGCTGAAGCACCCCCTCCGCAAGGTCGGCGCGCTGCTGGACGCCAAGGCCGTGCACGGCGGGCGCAGCGCGCGCAACCACCTGCTGGCCATCGCCCAGAGCAACGGCATCCCCGCGAGCCGCATCGACGAGGTCCTGGAGATCGTCGGGCTGAGCGGCGTGGCGAAGCGGCGCGTCGGCGGGTTCTCCCTCGGCATGGCGCAGCGCCTGGGCATCGCCGCGGCGCTGCTGGGCGATCCCGAGATCCTGCTGTTCGACGAGCCGGTCAACGGGCTCGACCCCGACGGCATCCTGTGGATCCGCACCTTCATGCGCCGGCTGGCCGCCGAGGGGCGGACCGTGTTCGTCTCCAGCCACCTCATGAGCGAGATGGCGCAGACCGCCGGCCACCTCATCGTGATCGGCAAGGGGCGGCTCATCGCCGACACCAGCGTGCCGGAGTTCATCGGGCGCAGCTCCCAGGGCTACGTCCGGGTCCGCTCGCCCCGCCTGGCCGAGGTCGCCGAGCTGGTCAAGGTGGGCGAGCTGCACCCCGACCACCTGCGGGTGACCGCGATGACCACCCTCGAGATCGGCACGCTCACCGCGCGGGCGGGGCTGCCGCTGGAGGAGCTGACGTTCGTGCAGCCCTCGCTCGAAGCCGCGTACATGGAGCTCACCAAGGACAGCCTGGAGTACTCGTCATGACCGACATCCTGCGATCAGAGTGGACCAAGATCCGCTCGGTGCGCTCCACCATGTGGACGCTCGGCGTCACCTTCCTGCTCATGGCCGGCTTCGGCACGTTGCTGGGTGTCGCCGCCACCGCCAGCGGCAGCGGGCCGATCCCGGCCGAGGAGGCGCTGTCCATGAGCCTCGCCGGTGCGCTCTTCGCCACGCTCGCCCTGGCCACGCTGGGCGTGCTGGTGATCTCCAGCGAATACCGCACGGGGGGCATCAGGACGTCGCTGATGGCCGTGCCTCAGCGGTACAAGCTGCTGACCGGCAAGCTGGTCGTGTTCACCGCGACGGCGCTCGTGGTCAGCGCGGTCTCCTCGGCCGCCGCGCTCGCCATCGGCGTGGCCATCACGCAGCCCGCCGGGCTGGAGATCGGCGACGCCGTACGCGCGGGCCTCGGCAGCACGCTCTACCTGACCGCGTGCGGGCTGTTCGGGCTGGGGCTGGGCACGCTCGTCCGGCACACGCCGGGTGCGCTGCTGTCGGCCGTCGCGCTGATGCTGGTGCTGCCGCAGCTCACGAACATGCTCCCGGGCGCGTGGGGCCAGACCGTGTCCGACTACTTCACCACCAACGCCGGGTCCCTGGTGGTCTTCGGGCAGTCCAGCGAGTCGCTGGGGGCGTGGAGCGGGTTCGGCGTCTATCTCGGGTGGATCGCCGTGACGGTGCTGGCGGGGGCCGTACTGATGCGGCGGCGCGACGCCTAGAACCTCTCACTCGGCGCGCAGGGTGACGGCCGGATCCATCCGGCCCGCCCTGCGCGCCGGCGCGACCGGCGCACGCCGAACCTGGGGCTCCGGGTGCTGGGCGCCGGATCCTCACGTAGCGCGACAGGAGCAGGTAAGCGGCCTTATTTCGGTGAAAACCAAAAGGTCAGAGCCGGTTTTCAGGACGACACCCCCGTTGCGATGCCGCTATGGTGGCCGCGATCAACGGGAAAGGATCACTATGCTGCGCATTCTCCGGCGTTCCGTCCTCACCGGCGCACTCGCGACGGGACTCGCCATGGCGGCCGTCGGCATCGCCCCTGCCTCTGCCTCGGCCACCCCGCCGTACGCGCTGGTGAAGCTGACCTGGAACTGCTCGAAGGTGGGCGATGTGACGATCACCCTCAAGGGCCCCGGCGTCGCGTCCTCCGCCCGCAAGTCGACCGGCACGGGCTACTGGCGCGGCCGGCCCGGCACCTTCAAGCTGGAGCGCCTGTCCAACGGCCGGATCGCGCCGAAGACCAAGTCGTTCAGGATCGGCAACTTCTCGACCAAGCGCATCTCGGTCTGCTCCAGCAAGTGGTAGAACCACCGTTCCTGCGGTGACCTGCCGCCCCCGCGTCCGGCCGGGGCGGCAGGACCGGTCGTCCTAAGCCTCGACGACGCGGCTCAGCAGCCCCATGAGCTGCCGCAACTCCGCGTCCGTCAGCACCTTCAGCGGAGTCTTCTCCAGCGTCGTCTCAAGCAGCTCCTCGCGGATCTGACGTCCCCGGTCGGTCAGGACCAGGACGCGCGAGCGCCGATCGTACGGATCGACGGCGCGCTCGACCAGCCCTCGCTCGGTGAGCTGGTTGGTGATGAACGTCAGGTTGGGAGCGTTGCAGTGCAGCCGCTCCGCCATCACCTTCATCGACGGCGGCGGCTCGGCCGGATCGATGGCCCACAGCGCCTGGAACGTCGCCGGCGTCAACCGGTGCCCGGCCAGCGCATCCATGATCAGCGCGTTGGTCCGCATCCAGATCTCGTAGGTCGCCGTGACCACTGCCGTGAGCTCGTGTGCGGACATGACCGCCATCCTATGACGTTTCGAGTCTCGAAGTAATGGTGCTACCTTTACTTCGAGACTCGAAACAAAGGAGGCGCGAATGAGCGACGGCTATCGAGGCGTCACCGCGCTGGTCACCGGCGCGTCCAAGGGGCTGGGGCGGGCGTACGCGATGGAGCTGGCCCGCCGGGGCGCCCGGGTGATCCTGCTGGCGCGATCGGAGGGCGACCTGCGCGAACTCGCCGCGCAGCTCCACGAGCGGCACGGCAGGCAGGACACCGAGGTGGTCGTCGGCGACCTCGCCGCCCCCGACGGCCCTGACCGCATCCTGCGCGAACTGCACGACCGCGGCCTGACCGTCGACCTCCTGCTCAACAACGCCGGCGCCGGCAGCGCGGGCCCGTTCCTCGACCGCCCGCTGGGGCCGCAACTGCGGTCGGTCAGCCTCAACGTCGGCGGCCTGCTCGCGCTGACCCACGCGATCGGGGCCGAGATGGTCGCGCGCGGCTCGGGCGGCGTCATCAACGTGTCGTCCACCGCCGCCTTCCAGCCCATGCCCTACCAGGCCAGCTACGCCGCGACCAAGGCGTTCGTGCTCTCCTTCACCGAGGCACTGGCCGAGGAGCTGCGCGGCACCGGCGTGCACGTCATGGCCGCGCACCCCGGCGCGATCGCGACCGGCTTCTTCGACGGCACCTCCGCCACGATCGACCCCCGGGCCGACACCCCGGCCGCCGTCGCGGCCCGCACGCTGGACGACTACGCCAGGCGCCGCCCGGTCTCCTACCCGGGCCGCCCCGTCAACCGGATGATGACCTGGCCCGCCCGCCTGCTGCCCCGCACGGCCGTCGCCCGCATCGCCGGCGCCTTCAACCGCCGCCAGCACCTGCACGAGACCGTCGATGTGACCTGATCGCCGGAGGTCAGCCGGAGGCGAGTTCGCGGCCGCGGTCGCGGGCGGCCTCGATGGCGGCGAGGAAGGCCGCGCGTACGCTGTGGCGCTCCAGCTCCGCGATGGCCGCGATGGTCGTGCCGCCCGGCGAGGTGACGGCCTCGCGCAGGATGACCGGGTGCTCGCCCGAGTCGCGCAGCATCACCGCCGCCCCCACGATCGACTGGGTGACCATGTCGAGGGCCGCCGCGCGCGGCATGCCCAGCAGGATGCCCGCGTCGACCATGGCCTCGACCAGGTAGAAGAAGTAGGCGGGCCCGCTGCCGGACAGCGCCGTCGCGGCGTCCTGCTGCGACTCGGGGATGCGCAGCACCTTGCCGACCGGCCGCAGCAGCCCCTCGGCGAGCTGGAGGTGCTCTTCGCCGGCGTGCGCCCCCGCCGAGATCACGCTCATCGCCTCGTCGAACTTGATCGGCGTGTTGGACATCACCCGCACCACCGGCACCTCCACCCCCAGCCGCTGCTCCACGAACGACGTGGTGATGCCGGCCGCGGCGCTGATCACCAGCGTCTGCGCCGGCACGTAGGAGGCGATCTCGGCCAGCAGGGTGCCCATGTCCTGGGGCTTGACGGCGAGGATGAGCGTGTCGGCGGCCTTGGCGGCCTCGGAGTTGGACACGACGCGCACGCCGTACGTCTCGCGCAGCGCCTGGGCCCGCTCCTCCCTGCGCGTGGTCGCCAGGATGTCGCCCGGCTTGAACCCGGCGCGCAACAACCCGGACAGCAGGGCCTCGCCCATCTTGCCCGTGCCCAGAATCGCGATCATCTTCGGAGCCCCTCGTGCGGAACGGACGCGGATCCAGGTCTCGCAGCCTATCGGCTACCGCCGCGACAGCAGCGAACGCAGGAAGAACGTCAGGTTCCTCGGCCGCTCGGCGAGGCGGCGCATGAGGTAGGGGTACCAGTCGGAGCCGTACGGCACGTAGACGCGCACCCGCGCGCCCAGCCCGGCCAGGCGGCGCTGCTCGTCGGGGCGCACGCCGTACAGCATCTGGTACTCGAAGCCGGTCGCGTCGCGGCCGGCCAGCTCGGCGAGCGTGGCGGCGATGCGGATCAGCCTGGGGTCGTGGGTGGCGACCATGGGGTAGCCGGTGCCGGACATGAGGACTTTCAGGCACCGTACGTAGGAGCGGTCGATGTCGGCCGGCCTGGTGTAGGCGCCGGGCGCGGTGTAGGCCCCCTTGCACAGCCGTACGCGGGCGCCGCCGAGCTTCTCGCACCGGTCGAGCGAGTCGGGCAGGTACGACTGCACCACCACACCCACGTCGGGATGCTCGCGGCGCAGCGCGGCGTACACGGCGTGCAGCCCGGCGATCGTGTCGTGCTCCTCGGCGTCGAGCGTCACCGTGAGGTCGCGCTGCGCGGCGGCGGCGCAGATGGCGCCGGCGTGTTCGAGCGCGAGCCGCTGCGACAGCCGCAGCCCGAGCGCGGTGAGCTTGACCGACACGTCGGCCCCCGCGGGCAGCAGGTCGAGCAGCGCGAGGTAGTGGGCGACGGCCTGCCCCGCCGCGGCCTCGTCGGTGACCTCCTCGCCGAGGTGGTCGACGCTGACCAGCAAGCCCTCGCCGGTCAGCGCGCCGACCACGCGGGCGACGTCGTCCGCGACATAGCGATCGACCACGTCCGCGGTCAGCGGCGAGGTGGTGACGAGCCGTTCGGCGCGCCGGCTCTTGGAGAGGGCGAGCATGGCCTGACGGAGCACGAGATCCACACTAATCACTCGGACCGCTCCGCTTGAACCGCTGGGGAGCGGAATCCGTCCTAGGGGTATGCGGACTATGACAGCGACTCTCCTGGCCGGATGTCTCGCGCTCGCGACGGGCTGCGCCGCCGCGCCGTCGCCGGAGCAGCAGCGGGTGGCCGCCACGACCCCCGGCAGGCCACCGGTCGTGTCGGAGCCGGTGACCACGGCGCCCACGAAGAAGCCCCAGGTGGTCAAGCCCCGGGGCGACGCGATCAACGTGCGCAAGGTCCGCTGGACCAAGGCGAAGCCGGTCGACAAGGGCCGGAAGGTCCAGCTCACGTGGTGGTCGGGGGTGGAGCCGTGCACGGTGCTCGACCGGGTCAAGGTGAAGGAGACCGCCAAGAAGGTCACCGTCACCCTGTACGAGGGCACCGCCCCCAAGGCGAAGAACACGGCCTGCATCATGATGGCCGTCGAGAAGACCACGACGGTCAAGCTCAAGAAGCCGCTCGGCAAGCGCGACTTGGCCGACGGCGCCAAGAAGTAGATCCTTCCCGAACGGGGTCCGGCACGCGCCGGGCCCCGTTCTTTCGTCCCTGAGATGTCCCTGAGTCGCCCCTGAACCCGGAACCCGGGCAGGCCCGGTCTCGTTGGCCCCGGTGTGCGTCTGCTCCGCTGTTCGTGCTCGTCAGGGGGAATGCATCCGCGCTCAGGGGGTTGAGTCAGGTAGGCTCAAGTCGTTTGACAAAGGCGACACCCATCCATAGGTTGAGTCCAAACGACTCAACTTTGACTACAAGGACGTACTCATGGCACGTGCGGTAGGTATCGACCTTGGGACGACCAACTCCGTCGTCTCGATCCTCGAGGGCGGTGAGCCCACCGTCATCGCGAACGCGCAGGGCTCGCGGACCACCCCGTCCGTGGTCGCCTTCGCCAAGAACGGCGAGGTCCTCGTCGGAGAGGTCGCCAAGCGGCAGGCCGTCACCAACGTCGACAGGACGATCCGTTCCGTCAAGCGCGAGATGGGCACCAACTGGTCCCAGGAGATCGACGGCAAGAAGTTCTCGCCGCAGCAGATCAGCGCCTTCGTCCTGCAGAAGCTCAAGCAGGACGCGGAGGCCTACCTCGGCGAGAAGATCACCGACGCGGTGATCACCGTCCCCGCCTACTTCAACGACGCCCAGCGGCAGGCCACCAAGGAGGCCGGCACCATCGCGGGCCTCAACGTGCTCCGCATCATCAACGAGCCGACCGCCGCGGCCCTCGCCTACGGGCTCGACAAGGAGCAGGACCAGACGATCCTGGTCTTCGACCTCGGTGGCGGCACCTTCGACGTGTCGCTGCTCGACGTCGGCCAGGAGGACGGCCACGGCTTCGTCGAGGTCAAGGCCACCTCCGGTGACAACCACCTCGGTGGTGACGACTGGGACCAGCGCATCGTCGACGAGCTCGTCAAGCGCTTCCAGAACGCCCACGGCGTCGACCTGGCGAAGGACAAGATGGCGCTCCAGCGCCTGCGCGAGGCGGCCGAGAAGGCCAAGATCGAGCTGTCCAGCCAGTCCGAGACCAACATCAACCTGCCCTACATCACGGCTTCCTCCGAGGGCCCGCTGCACCTCGACGAGAAGCTGACCCGCTCCGAGTTCCAGCGGCTCACGGCCGACCTGCTCGAGCGCACCAAGGGCCCGTTCAACCAGGTCATCAAGGACGCCGGCATCAAGGTCTCCGACATCGCCCACGTGGTGCTGGTCGGCGGCTCGACCCGCATGCCCGCCGTCTCCGACCTGGTCAAGGAGCTGACCGGCGGCAAGGAGCCCAACAAGGGCGTCAACCCCGACGAGGTCGTGGCCATCGGCGCCGCGCTCCAGGCCGGCGTGCTCAAGGGTGAGGTCAAGGACGTCCTGCTGCTCGACGTGACCCCGCTGTCGCTGGGCATCGAGACCAAGGGCGGCATCTTCACCAAGATCATCGAGCGCAACACGACGATTCCGACCAAGCGCTCCGAGGTCTTCACCACGGCCGAGGACAACCAGCCGTCGGTGCAGATCCAGGTCTACCAGGGCGAGCGCGAGATCGCTTCCTACAACAAGAAGCTGGCCACGTTCGAGCTGACCGGCATCGCGCCGGCGCCGCGCGGCATCCCGCAGATCGAGGTCACCTTCGACATCGACGCCAACGGCATCGTCAACGTCTCCGCCAAGGACCTGGGCACGGGCAAGGAGCAGACGATGACGATCACCGGCGGCTCCGCGCTGCCGAAGGACGACATCGAGCGGATGATGCGCGAGGCCGAGTCGTACGCCGAGGAGGACAAGAAGCGCCGCGAGGAGGCCGAGGTCCGCAACAACGCGGACGGTCTGGCCTACCAGACGGAGAAGTTCCTCCGCGAGAACGACGACAAGGTCCCCGGCGACATCAAGACCGAGGTCAACGACGCCCTCGCCGAGCTGAAGAAGGCTCTGGAGGGCACCGACACCGACGTCATCCGCACCTCGGCGGAGAAGCTCGCCACCGTGAGCCAGAAGATGGGCTCGGCCATCTACGCCGCCGGCCAGGGCCAGCAGGCCGGTCCCGAGGGCGCCCCGCAGGACGCCTCGGCCGGTCAGGACGGCCAGAAGGCCGACGACGACGTGGTCGAAGCCGAGATCGTGGACGACGACCAGCCGAAGAAGGACCAGTGATGCCGCCGCGTGACAACGGGCACGAAGAGCCGGTGATCCGCGACAACCGCAAGATCGACCCTGAGACGGGCCAGGTCAAGGACCAGCCGCCTGCCGAGCAGCCACAAGAGGCGCCCGGCGACGTGCTGGAGCCGCAGGACGGCGAGCTGGCGGCCCAGCTCGCCGAGCGGACGGCCGACCTGCAGCGTCTCCAGGCGGAGTACACCAACTACCGCCGCAGGGTCGAGCGCGACCGCGTGGCGGTCCGCGAGCAGGCGGTCGCCGGGGCGCTCACGGAGCTCCTGCCCGTCCTCGACGACATCGGCAGGGCCCGCGAACACGGCGAGCTGACCGGCGGTTTCGCCAAGGTCGCCGAGTCGCTGGAGTCCGTGCTGACGAAGCTGGGCCTCAGTGCCTACGGTCAGAAGGGCGACCCGTTCGACCCGACCGTCCACGAGGCGCTGATGCACAGCTACTCGACGGAGGTGACCGAGCCGACCGCGATCGAGGTGCTGCAGCCTGGATACCGGATGGGTGACCGGGTGCTGCGCCCCGCGCGGGTGGCCGTCGCCGAGCCGGAGGACGCTCCCGCGGCGTCCGATGACGACGAAGAAAACTGACCACAAGGACGAAGGGCCGTAGATGAGCACCAAGGACTACCTGGAGAAGGACTACTACGCCGTCCTTGGTGTGCCCAAGACCGCCACCGCCGAAGAGATCAAAAAGGCGTATCGGAAGCTGGCCAGGCAGTACCACCCCGACACCAACCAGGGCGACGCCACCAAAGAGACCAAGTTCAAAGAGGTCTCCGAGGCTTACGACGTCCTGTCCGACGCCAAGCGCCGCAAGGAGTACGACGAGGCGCGCACGCTGTTCGGATCCGGGGTGGGGGCCCAGCGTCCCGGCGGCGGTGGCGGTTTCCCGTTCGACTTCGGTGACCTGTTCGGCGGCACCAGCCAGCAGGGCCCCGGCGGGAGCGCGGGCGAACGGCTCGGCGACCTGTTCGGCGGGCTGTTCAACCGGGGCGGCGCCGGAGGCCGCACCACCGGCGGCACCACCAGGGCGCGGCGTGGCCAGGACATCGAGTCCGAGGTGACGCTGACGTTCACCGAAGCCGTCGAGGGCACCACCGTCTCGCTGCGGCTGACCAGCTCAGCCGCCTGCACCGCGTGCAGCGGCACCGGCGCCAAGGCGGGCACGACCCCCAGGGTCTGCCCCACCTGCGAAGGCACCGGCGCGGCCAGCCGCAACCTGGGCAGCTTCGCCTTCTCCGAGCCGTGCCGCGACTGCAAGGGCCGCGGGCTGCTGGTCGACGACCCCTGCCCCGTGTGCGAGGGCAGCGGCCGGGCCAAGAGCACCCGCACCATCCAGGCGCGCATCCCCGCCGGCGTGGCCGACGGCCAGCGGGTCAAGCTCAAGGGCAAGGGCGCGCCGGGCGAGAACGGCGGCCCGGCGGGCGACCTCTACATCCAGACCCACGTCAAGCCGCACGCCGTCTTCGGCCGGTCGGGCGACAACCTGACGATCACCGTGCCGGTGACGTTCACGGAGGCCGCCCTGGGCGCCGAGAT
Source organism: Nonomuraea sp. NPDC049504 (assembly GCF_040676845.1). NCBI lineage: Bacteria > Bacillati > Actinomycetota > Actinomycetes > Streptosporangiales > Streptosporangiaceae > Nonomuraea > Nonomuraea sp. NPDC049504. The sequence goes on along the minus strand of NZ_JBFAPT010000043.1, from coordinate 14,783 downwards.
CAAGGTGCCGATCCTCAAGGGGATGCCGGTCACACTGCGCATCCCCGCGGGCACCCCCAACGGGCGCACGTTCCGCGTCCGTGGCAGGGGTGTCACGAGGAAAGACGGCACCAAAGGCGACCTGCTCGCCACTGTCGAGGTGCTCGTGCCGAAGACGCTCGACGACAAATCGCGCGAGCTCCTCACCGAGTTCAACACCGCGACCGCGGGTGAGGACCCGCGCGCCGAGCTGATTCAGCGAGCCAGAAGCGAGTGAGCGGATGGACGGCAACTATTTCGACCTGTCTGACGACACCCCTGTCTACGTGATCTCGGTGGCCGCGCAGCTGTCGGGGCTGCATCCGCAGACCCTGCGGCAATATGACCGGCTCGGCCTGGTCAGCCCCGGCCGCACGGCGGGGCGCGGCCGCCTCTACTCCACAAGAGACATCATCCAGCTCCGCGAGGTGCAGCGGCTCTCCCAGGAGGAGGGCATCAACCTCGCGGGCATCAAGCGGATACTCGAGCTCGAGAACGAAGCTCTCCGGCTGCGCGAGGAAGTGCACCGCCTGCGCGCCGAGATGCGGATGGTCAAGGCGCTGATCCGCTACCAGCTGCCACCGGGGGCGTAAGAACCATGGACTACAAGCTCACCCAGAAGAGCCAGGAAGCGCTCTCGGGTGCCATGCGGCGTGCCGCCGCTGAGGGCAACCCCGAGATCGCTCCCGCTCACCTGCTCAGCACGCTGCTCTCGCAGACCGGGGGCACGGCCGTGCCGCTGCTGGAGGCCGTGGGGGCCGACTGGCGGGTGCTGCGCTCGCGCACCGAGGAGCAGCTCGCCGCACTGCCGAAGGCGCAGGGCGCGACGGTGGGGGCGCCGTCGAGCTCGCGCCACCTGCTGACCGTCATGAACACCGCCGCCCAGCACGCCAACCGGCTCGAAGACCTCTACGTCTCGACCGAGCACCTGCTGGTCGGCCTGGCGGCCGACGGGGGCCAGACCGCCGACCTGCTGAAGTCGCAGGGCGCGACCCCGCAGGCGCTGCTCGACGCCTTCGAGAAGGTACGCGGCCACGCCCGCGTCACCAGCGAGACGCCCGAGGACACCTACCAGGCCCTGGAGAAGTACGGCGTCGACCTGACCGAGCAGGCCCGCGGCGGCAAGCTCGACCCGGTCATCGGCCGCGACACCGAGATCCGCCGCGTCGTCCAGGTGCTCAGCCGCCGCACCAAGAACAACCCGGTGCTCATCGGCGAGCCCGGCGTCGGCAAGACCGCCGTCGTCGAGGGCCTGGCCCAGCGCATCGTGGCCGGCGACGTGCCCGAGTCGCTGCGCAACAAGCGGCTCATCTCGCTCGACCTGGGCGCCATGGTGGCCGGCGCGAAATACCGCGGCGAGTTCGAGGAGCGGCTCAAGGCCGTGCTCTCCGAGATCAAGGAGAGCGACGGGCAGATCGTGACGTTCATCGACGAGCTGCACACCGTCGTCGGCGCGGGGGCCGGCGAGGGCGCCATGGACGCCGGCAACATGCTCAAGCCCATGCTGGCCCGCGGCGAGCTGCGCATGATCGGCGCGACCACGCTCGACGAATACCGCGAGCGCATCGAGAAGGACCCGGCGCTGGAGCGCCGCTTCCAGCAGGTCTACGTCGGCGAGCCCACGGTCGAGGACACCATCGCGATCCTGCGCGGGCTCAAGGGCCGCTACGAGGCACACCACCAGGTCCAGATCGCCGACAGCGCGCTGGTCGCCGCCGCCGCGCTGTCCGACCGCTACATCACCAACCGCTTCCTGCCCGACAAGGCCATCGACCTCGTCGACGAGGCCGCCTCGCGGCTGCGCATGGAGATCGACTCGCGTCCCGTGGAGATCGACCAGCTCCAGCGCAGCGTCGACCGGCTGAAGATGGAGGAGCTGGCGCTGTCGAAGGAGACCGACGAGGCCTCCGTCCAGCGGCTCGAACGCCTGCGTCAAGAGCTCGCCGACCGCCAGGAGGAGCTCAACGCCCTCGTCGGCCGCTGGGAGCACGAGAAGGCCGGGCTCAACAAGGTCGGTGAGCTGAAGAAGCAACTCGACGAGGCGCGCGGCGCGGCCGAGCGGGCCCAGCGCGACGGCGACTTCGAGGCGGCGTCGCGGCTGATGTACGCCGAGGTGCCCCGGCTGGAACAGGCGCTCAAGGCCGCCTCCGAGGCCGCGCCGCCGGAGAACGCCATGGTCAAGGAGGAGGTCGGGGCCGACGACATCGCCGAAGTGATCTCGTCGTGGACCGGCATCCCCGCCGGGCGGCTTCTCGAGGCCGAGACGACCAAGCTGCTGCGCATGGAGGAGGAGCTGGGCAGGCGGCTCATCGGGCAGCGGCCGGCCGTCCAGGCGGTCTCCGACGCCGTACGCCGCAGCAGGGCCGGCATCGCCGACCCCGACAGGCCCACCGGCTCGTTCCTGTTCCTCGGCCCCACGGGCGTGGGCAAGACCGAGCTGGCCAAGGCGCTCGCGGAGTTCCTGTTCGACGACGAGCGGGCGATGACCCGCATCGACATGAGCGAATACTCCGAGAAGCACAGCGTGGCCAGGCTCGTCGGCGCGCCTCCCGGCTACGTCGGCTACGAGGAGGGCGGCCAGCTCACCGAGGCCGTCAGGCGGCGCCCGTACACCGTGGTGCTGCTCGACGAGGTCGAGAAGGCGCATCCCGAGGTGTTCGACATCCTGCTGCAGGTGCTCGACGACGGGCGGCTGACCGACGGCCAGGGCCGTACGGTCGACTTCCGCAACACCATCCTCATCCTGACCTCCAACATCGGCTCGCAGTTCCTGGTCGATCCCAGCCTGGAGAACGGCGCCAAGCGCGAGGCCGTCATGGGGGCGGTGCGCAGCTCGTTCAAGCCGGAGTTCCTCAACCGGCTCGACGACGTGATCCTGTTCGACGCGCTCGGCTCCGAGGAGCTGGCCCAGATCGTCGACCTCCAGGTCGAGCGGCTGGCACGACGCCTGGCCGACCGCCGGCTGCGGCTGGAGGTCACGCCCGCCGCCCGCGAGTGGCTGGCCCTGACCGGCTACGACCCGCTCTACGGCGCCCGCCCGCTGCGCCGCCTGGTGCAGTCGGCCATCGGCGACAAGCTCGCCAAGGCCGTGCTGTCGGGCGAGGTCGTGGACGGCGACGAGGTCAAGGTCGAGCTGGGCGACGACGAGCTCCTCATCCAGCGCGCCGCCTGACCTAGGCCGAGCAGGCCGGCATGGCCCCGCGCACGACGGCCTTCCAGAGGTTCCGAGCCCGGAGATCTCGCGAGATCTCCGGGCTTCGGCGTGTCATGCCAGGGTCATCGGGCCCGGCGTTCGGTAAGGTTCGCCCCACTCTTCGGACAAGCCGCCTCCCCCGCTCATGATCGCTGACTACGTTGTGCGTTCGTCAGTGCACCGACATCGATGAGGGGGACGTGCGGTGTCATTCCAGAAGATCCGGGGCACGATCGCGGTGGCCGCGGTGGCCGTGGGCGTCAGCTGGCTGTGCGCGGTTCCCGCGACGGCCCGGACGTGCGCCCGCACAGAAGGGGCGCTCCTGACGCCCGCCCTGGCCCAATGCGGCGGCCACACGGGCATCCAGCTCGACGACCCCGGCATCGGCGCCACCCGAGTGGTGGCGTCGGAGACGGCCAAGCTGGCCATGGCGGCCGGCGACACGGCCAGGCGGCTCGGCCTGACCGGCCTGGCGACCGGCAAGCAGGCACTCGGCATGAGCGACCTCGGCGGAGTGGCGGCGACGTGGGGCATGCCGCCCCTGGTGGGCTCGCCCGCGCTGCTTCCCCTGGTGCCGGAGCCGCTCACGATGAAGGACGTCACCACCATGCGCGGCGTGCCGGCGCTGCCCGAGCTGCCCAAGGTGCCGCTGGCGGGCAAGCCGCCCGTGAACAAGAAGGCGCGCAACGCGCCCCCGCAGGGCACCATCGCCGGCACCGGCCTCGACTCGCCGATGAAGCTCCAGGAGCCGGTACGCCAGGTCGGCTCGCAGGTCATCAGCGAGGTGCTGCCGAAGGCGTTCGAGGCTCTGCAGGGCACGAAGTTCGCGCCCGGCGGCGGCTCCATCGTCAGCGGCTTCAGCAGCCTGTCCGGCCTCACCCAGGGCCTCCCTCTTCCCTTGGGCTGACCGGCCTGAGCTGACCGGCCTGAGCTGACCGGCCTGAGCTGACCGGCCTGAGCTGACCGGCCTGAGCTGACCGGCCTGAGCTGACCGGCCTGAGCTGACCGGCCTGAGCTGACCGGCGCCTTGGGCGCCCTCGGCGCCCTCAGCGCCCTCAGCCGCGTCGCCGGCGCGGCGGCGCGGCTGAGCCGAAGCCGGGGGCCGCGGAGAGCGCCGGGCCACTTGTCCGGGCGTGGGTCGTGCCTGCCGCGCCCGGCCTCCAGGCCGGAGGGACCGGGACCACCCGGCCCTCCGGCCGCCCCTCACCACCACACAAGCCGGACACCACAGCGCGCCACGCGACCCACCTGACCCATGGGGCCCACCCGACCCACGCGAAGGCGGGGAAGCGCGAAGACGCGGAGACGCGGAGACGCGGAGACGCGAAGGGGCGAAGACGCGAAGGGGCGCGAAGATGTGGAAGCGCGTCAGTCGGGCGGATGCGGGCACGGGTCAGGGAGCCCTGCCGGTGCGGCGGGCTCCTCTGGACGCGCGGTCGTCAGGAGACGAGCTCGTCGAGCTCGTCTTCCGGCAGCCCGAGATCGACCCTGATGCGGTAGCGCGTGCGCAGCACCGCCACCTGCTCCGGATCGTTCTCATCGCAGCCGAGGGCGGCCTGGGTGGCCCATTCGAGCCCCCCTTGCAGGTCGCCGTAGGCCACGAGCGTCTCGGCGATCGTGTGAGCGGTCGCCGTGGAGACGTTGCCTTCCGCGCGTATCGTCTCGATGACCTCCCTGGCCTCGTCTGGCCGGTCGAGCTCGAAGAGCGTGTCGGCGATGCCGGCACGCGCGTCGAAGCCCGCGTCTCCGCCGTCCTCGACCGCGCGCTGGAAACACTCCATCGCACGGGCGGGCTGTCCGGCCGCTCGCCATTCCTCGGCGGCGAGGACCAGGATGGATGCCCTGGAGACGTCGCCGGACGAATAGTCGAGCGCGACGTCGTAGAGCCGACTGGCCAGCGAATCGTGGTCGTCGGCCAGCAGGGCCTGCTCGAGCAGACGATCAAGGTGCTCACGGGTCACATGCGCCACACCGCGAGACTACCGAGCCACCCGGCTGTTTGCCCGGTCAATCCGCATCGCCGGTCACGTGCAAATTCGGTAACGTCTCGTCCAATCCCGTGTACGCAATGCGTATCTGCCCAGGTCACAGGGCATATAGGAGGCACTCAGCCGCCACGCGAGCGGAGGGACCGTGATGGGCATGTCCAAGCAGATGACCTTCACGCTGGCCTGTGCCGTGGTGTTGTCGGCCCTCGGGCCAGGTGTGGCCGGCTATCTGTCGGCCCGTCTGGAGTCCATCGAGGCGGCCGAACGCAACCTGCGGGCCCTGGAGACCCGGCTGCAGATCCGCGAGGCCAGAGAGGCCCGTCCTGCCGCCCTGCCGGGCGCGTGCGAGAGCACGCCGGCCCCGCCCCGCCTCCAGGACGTGCCCGCGACGGCGCTGGCCGAGCAGGAGGAGGCCGAGCGCCGGCTGCCCGACCTGCCTGCCCGCCCGGGGATGATCCGCTATTGACCGGCCGCCACCGGGGGCGACCAGGATCTCAGCTGCCGGGACAGGAATCCTCTGATGAGGTGCTTGGCGGCGTCGATGATCTCGGGTGAGCCCTGGGGGTCGCGGCGGAAGGCGAGCTTCAGCACCGCGTCACCGGCCTCGACCGCGACGAGCACGGCGAGGTCGAGCGACGGGCTGTCGGCCAGCCCGAACTCCTTGAGGAACAACCCGCGCAACCGCCCGGCGATCACCGCGTTGTTGTCGGAGTCGGAGTCGAGCAGGTTGAGATCGACGGCGTCGCCGAAGTGGAGGCTCTTGAAGCCGGCGACGGTCCTGTGCATGTCGACGTAGATGTCGATGATCGCGTCGACGGCCTCCCACCAACCGCGGTAGTCCTCTTCGAGGAACCTGCGATCGACTCGGCGGACGAACTCCTCGACGTTGCGCCGGGTGAGCTCCTGGGTGATGGCGCGCTTGTCGGGGAAGAACTGGTAGACCGATCCGATCGCCACCCCGGCGCGTTCGGCGATGCGGGTGGTCGACAGGGTTTCGTAGCCGAGCTCGTCGAGCAGTTCGGCACACGCGTCGAGCATCCGCTCGACACGTCGGGCGCTGCGGCGCTGCGAGGGCTGCCGCCTGAGAGCTTTCGGCTGGACGCACACGTCGTCCATTTGCTGCGGCGAAGACACGGATTCATCTTCTCCCGTTGAGGCGATCGTTACCTGCCGAATTCCGGAATCCCCGAAGGAGCGCTCAAGCGGGCGAACCCGCGCAGGGCGCGAGGCGAAATCCGCGAGAGGGCATACCCGATTTTTCCCTCCATGTTCACGGGAACGACTGCTTGATTTCGATGGAAGGCCCGCAATATGTACGCCGCCACCCGCTCGGGCGGGTACCCACGCCGCGCCAGCGCCCGTACGGCAGCCCCGCGCAGCCCTTCATCGGTGTACGTGGCGTGCCCCGCGATCCCCGTCGAGACGAACCCGGGGCAGACCACGCTGACCCCGATGCCCCGACCGGCCAGCTCGGCCCTGAGGCAGTCGCTGAGCGCCTTCACCGCCGCCTTGGACACCGTGTACGCAGGCAGCAGCCGCGTCGGCACGAACGCCGCAAGCGACGCCACGTTCACGATGTGCCCGCCCGTACCGCGATCGGCCATGGCGGCCCCGAAGAGGCGGCAGCCGTGCACGACGCCCCACAGATTGACGTCGAGGGTCCTGCGCCAGTCGGCGACGGTGTGATCCAGGAACGGCCCGACGACCGCGATCCCGGCATTGTTCACCACAATGTCCGGTACTGCATATTGGGCGATGATATTTCGCGCGAAGTCTTCCACCTGATCGCTATTCGCCACGTCCACCCGCATGGCGTAAGCCGTACCGTGAATATCCTTCGCAATAGCGTCGGCCGTCTGCTTCGCCGCGCCGATGTCGATATCCGCGCAGATGACCCGTCCCCCGTGCGCCGCGAACGCCCGCGCGGTCGCCCGCCCGATCCCCGCACCCGCGCCGGTCACCACGACCAGCCGTCCACCGAAACCTGACCGCACCCGACCCATCCCGGCCTCCTATTGGACGATCTGTCCAGAACAATAGATCGCCGGGCGGCGTCAGGCTACTCCTGGTCGGGCCGGGCGGTCAGGCCCGTGCAGGAGCGCAGCGCCTTCCAGTCGGCCACCGCGCGGGTCCTGGCGGAGCCCGTCATCGGCACCGGCACTCCCCCCTGGATGGTGGCCGGCGTCCAGGTGTCCTTGATGATCCGCCGGCCGTTGACGGTCAGCGTCAGCACCCCGGTCCTGCCGGTGGTGGCCGGGTCGGAGTTGTAGAAGACGAAGTTGCCCATGCCGTAGTTGACATAGGCGTCGTCCAGGTAGCCCGAGCCGAGCAGGATGTGCGCGTGCCCGCCGACCACCACGTCGGCGCCCGCCTTGACCAGCTTCGGCGCGAGCGAGCGCTGCGCCTCGTTCGGGCACTTCTGCAGCTCGGTGCCCCAGTGCAGGTGGACGATCACGGTGTCGGAGTTCTTGCGCGCCTGCCGGACGGCCTTGAGCAGCGCGGTCTCGTTCTTGGCCGAGGCCAGGCCGCCCTTGCCGGACGTTGCCGTCCACGCCTGGATGAACTCCGCGTCCATCACCTGCGTGGCGCCGATGATCGCGACGCGGTTGCCGTTCACCGTCCTGCGATACGGCCGGTACGCCTGCGCCGCGTCCGCCCCGATCCCCACCACGGGGAACTTGGCGCGCTTGACCGCCTTGAGCGAGTCGGCGAGCCCGCTCTCCATGTAGTCCATGCCGTGGTTGTTGGCCATGGACGCGACGTCCACCCCGGCCGCCTTGAGCGCGGTGAGCGCGCTGGACGGCGCCCTGAACGTGTACTGCTTGCCGGGCGCCGGCGTCCCGCCCGTCGTGATGGCGGTCTCCAGGTTCACCATCGCGAGGTCGGCCTTGCGCAGCACGCTCGCGATCGGGTCGAGCGCGGTGCGCGGGTTGGCGAGGCGCGGGCGCAGGATCCCCTCGAAGTGCACGTCGCCGCCGAACGCGATGGTGAACGGCCGGCGCTTCGGCTTCGGCTTCTTGGTGGGCTCGCTCGTCGGCTCCTCCGCCGCCTGCCGCTGGACTTCCTTGCGCTGCGGCTGCCGCTCCGGCTCCTGCCCGGGGAGGGCCGAACAGGCGGCCACCGATACGAGCGCAGCGAGAACCGGGAGGGCATGGGGGAGTCTCATATGCCGCCACTTCCGCTCGAAACCTGACTTTCAGCCATCGAGCATGCCATGTAGGGCGGTTTACCGGGCAGACCCCATGAGCTTGGACATTGCCGTACGAGTCGGGCCGTCCATCGGCGTGGAGACGACCATCCGGATCTCCGGCATCGCGGTGAAACCGGTCGAGCTGAAGCGCAGCAGCCCGTACTCCGGGTGCTTGTACGCCTTCACCCGCGACCCCGGCTCCGCCACGTCCTGCCGGGCCCACAGCCGCGCGAACTCGGCGCTCTCCTCGCTGAGCCGGCGCAGGAAGTCCTGCCAGCACGGGTCGTCGGAGTGCCGGCTGTAGGCGCCGCGGAAGACGGCCACCAGCCGCGCCACCTCCTGGTCGCGGTCGACCAGCAGCATCGAGGGCTGCGGCCCGACGCAGAGCTGCCAGAGGTGGTTGCGCTCCCCCTCGGGCGCGGCGACCAGTTCGGGGAAGAGCCGCGCGTACGCGTCGTTCCAGGCCAGCGCGTCGCACCGGCCGTTGGAGATGACGGCGGGCAGCTCGCCGAGCCGGTCGAGGATGATCTGCATCTCGGGCGTCACCTGCCCGGACGCGGCCGGCACCGGATCGGCCACGTGGCCGGCCAGCCGGTAGAGGTGCTGCCGCTCGGCGCCGTCCATGCGCAGCGTGCGGGCGATGGCGTCGAGCACCTGCGGGCTGGCGTTGATCGGCCGCCCCTGCTCAAGCCACGTGTACCAGGTGACGCCGACCCCGGCGAGCTGGGCGACCTCTTCTCGTCGCAGCCCGGGGGTGCGCCTGCGAGGTCCCGGCGGGAGATCGACCATCTCTGGCGTGATGCGCGCACGCCGGGAGCGCAGGAACGCTGACAGATCCGTACGTCTTGCCTCAACCACCTGCATGCATCCACTATGCGTGACGAAAGTGATGCTCAGCCAGTTACTCCTGATACCAGGATAAAGGGGCTCTCGTTACTGGTACTGGGAACGCGGCAGACTTCTCATCATGTCCCAAACCACCGCTGTTCCCTCCCCTGTGGGCACCACCTCACAGGAGAGCCCCAAGGCCGGCGGGCTGCTCCTGGCGACGATCCTCGTGGGGCAGTTCCTGGCCATCCTGAACGTCAACATCGTCAACGTGGCCACCCCGACCATCGAGTCCGACCTGCACTCGTCGGGCGCCGGGCTGCAGATGATCATTGCTGGTTACACCATTGTCTATGCCGTCCTGTTGATCACCGGAGCCAGGATCGGCGACCTGTTCGGCTACCGCCGAGCGTTTCTGGGCGGATTGGCGGCCTTCACCGTGACCACGCTCGCCGCCGGCCTCGCGCCCACGACGGGCTGGCTGGTGGCGGCCCGGCTGCTGCAAGGCGCCGGGGCCGCGATGATGATGCCGCAGGTGCTGACCTTGATCCAGCGCAACTTCCAGGGCGCTGCCCGTGGCCGGGCCATCGGCCTGTGGTCCCTGATGATCAGCGGCGGCATCGTGGCCGGTCAGGCGCTCGGCGGCATCCTGCTGGGCCTCGGCCTGGGCTGGCGGGTCGTGTTCCTGGCGGTGGTGCCGATCGCGTTGCTGCTGCTGGTCGCCGGCGCCCGCCTGCTGCCCGCCGACCACGGCGGCGGCCGTGGCGGGCTCGACCCCTTGGGCCTGGTGACGTTGTCGGCGGCCGTGCTGCTGTTCGTGGTGCCGCTGGTGCTCGGCCGCGACCTGGGCTGGCCGTTGTGGGGCTGGATCTCGATGGGGCTGAGCGTGGTGATGTTCGCGGTGTTCGTCCGCGTCGAGCGCTGGGTGACAGGTCGCGGCGGGCGCCCGCTGGTGGACGCCAGGGTGCTGCGCGCACCGGGCATGCGTCCCGGTCTCGCCGTCCTGCTGTTCGGCCCCGCCACCTGGGGCGCGTTCCTGTTCACCTCCGCCCTGCACCTGCAAGGCGACCTGCACATGACGCCGCTCGCCTCCGGCATGATGCTGGTGCCGTGCGCGCTGGCCTTCGGCCTGGTCGGCCTCGCCTGGCCTCGCCTGCCGCTGCGCCTGCAGCGCCCGCTGGTCCCGTTCGGCTACGTCCTGGCCGCCCCCGCGTACATCGGCCTCGGCCTCGCCGCGGGAGGCGGCTTCCTGTACGCCCTGATGGGCGCCCTCGTCGGCGCGGGACTCGGCGTACAGGTCGCGGTGACGAACATGGCCACAGAAAAGGTGGACGGCGCCTACGCGGCGGACGCCAGCGGCGCCCTCCTGACGGTGATGCAGATCGGCCAGGTCATCGGAGTCGCCGCCATCGGCACCCTGTTCATCTCCCTGGACACCGCATCCTCTTCCACGGCCTCCATGACCACGGCCGCCGCCATGGCCGCCCTCGCCGTCCTGGCCGGCCTCAGCTCCCTCTTCCTCGTACGCCGCCCCAAGCCGATCCCCTCATGACGGGTGAACCCGCGTCCTTCCACGGACGCGGGCCGCTCGCATGGCACGGTGAGGCACATGACCCCCCGCAACCGGCGCACGCCGAGCCTGCTGATGCCCCTCCTCCTGACGATCGCGGCGGTGTGCGCCGCCGCGACGCTGTTCTCACCGCTCCTGCTGGACCTCCTGGTGCCCGCGAGCCCGCGCTGGCAGGAATTGAGCGCGGTCGGCGAGACGTACGGCGCCGCGTCGGCGGTGTTGTCCGCCTTCGCGCTCGTGGCCATCGGGGTCTCTCTTTTCCTGCAGGCCAGGGAAATGCGATTCGCGCGTGAGGACGCCTCTCGATCGCATCATTTCCAGCTCATGCAGCTGCAGATCGAAAATCCTGCGCTGCACAATGCTTTGGGCAGGGTGGACAGCGGGCTCGATCCGGCGACGCACCTTTATCTCAATCTGGTGCTTTCCTACTGGGAGATGCTTTTCAACGTCGGCGACATGCCGGAGCCGGTCCTCGTGAAATACGCGCAGGCCGACATCTTCAGTACGGAGACCGGCCGGCGGTTCTGGGTGCGCACTCGTGAGCACCGCCGGGCGGTGGCGAAGAGCCGGCGGGCCGTGCGGTTCGTGGCGGCGCTCGATCTGGCCTACCGCCGGAGCCTGGAGGAACGGCCCGCGCCGCCCTCCGATGCCGTGGTTCCCGCCGCCCGATCCGGTCGGCCTGCCGCGCTGCTCGTGGCTGCTGCGGCGGCGGTCGCCGTGGCGGGAATCTCCTGGCTGGGCCGGTTCAGGAAACGGCGCGCCGGAGGTTGATCAAGTTGGCGGCTGGTGTGCCATGATGAGCACGTCTTCTCTGCTCGACCTGTGGGGAGAGCCGGAAAGCCGGGAGGCACTGCCATGCCTCCACACGAACGGCCCTGCGTCTCCGATGGGTGCCAGGGCCGTTCGCTTATCCCCTGCCTACGGGCGTGGCAAGGTCGAACTCGCCGCTGCGCACCCCGGCGGTGAAGGCGGCCCACTCCTCCGGCGTGAAGACCAGGACGGGACCGTCCTGCTCCTTGCTGTCCCGCAGCGCGACGTTCCCGTCGGCCAGAGGGGCAACCTCGACGCACGTCGCCGCGCCGTTGCAGAAGGTGCTCTTCCGCCAGGCTGCCGTCTTTAGGTGGTTGTACATTTTCTCCCCAAATGCGTAAAGGGGCACCGTTGCCCCTTTCTGAGGCTTTTCCGTCGTCGCTATCGACGCCAGAGCATGGCTTTACGCTGGATGAGAACACGCGACTCGTCCTCATCCAAGGCCTCCGACTTGATGTGGTCGAAGGCCATTTCGTATCCAGCTACCCGTTCGAGGTCATCGACGAAATGAGCAGTATACAACTGTTCCAGATACACAACATCGTCGAAAGCGGAAAACTTCAGGTGAATAAACGCACCCGTGTTAACCGGATGAAGTGCATCCAGTGGCAGGACATGGACGCTCACGTGCGGCAGGACGGACATCTCCAGGAGATGCTCCATCTGCTCACGCATGACCGAGGGCTCACCGAAGCGGCGCGTCAGGGCCGACTCGTCGAGCACCACGGTGAGCACGCAGGGATCGGGCCTGTGCAGCACGCGTTCCTGCCTGTCGAGCCGGGCCTCGACCCGGCTCCTGACACCGCTGTGCGTGATGCGGGCGATGCCCCGGGTCGCCAGGATCACTTCTCTGGCGTAGTCCTCGGTCTGTAGCAGGCCAGGCACGACCTGGGGTTCCCAGTCGCGCTGGAATGTCGCCTCCGCCTCCAGCCCAAGGAATGTCGTGTACTCCTCAGGGAGGGCGTCTTCGTAATCTTCCCACCACCCTCGCTGCTCCGCATCACGCAACAGGCCGAAGAGTTCATCAACTTTGTCACCCTCGAGCCGGTACAGCTTGGCCAGGGCCTTGATGTCGTCGGTGCTGGGCATGGTCTTGGCGGCTTCGATGCGGCTGACCTTGCTGGCGCTCCAGCCGAGGTCTCTGGCCGCCCTGGCGCCGGTGAGCTTGCGGCGCTCGCGGAGGAGGCGGAGCTCCTGGCCCAACCGGAGTCGCCGTACTGTTGGACTGCCCTGCTGCGATGGCACCGTCCACACTCCTTCTCGGGAATGAAGGTGTAGCCGGAAGGGACCGTTTGGAGCCCGGCTTTTTGGGCCGTTCGCCCAATCTTACACTGCAAGTTGCATGTGTAGTGCCGCACAGCCTTGCCAGAAGGCTTTCACGGGGAGAGCGTAGGGGCAAGGACAACCTTCGCAAGTGCGCCGGAGCCGGGCATAGATCTTCCTCCTCGCACCCCGACGACGACAGTTTCCGTGCAAGTTGCAGGGCAACCAGCGAAGAAAATTAAATGTTCCCTTGCTCCTGGTATTGCAGCATCGCCGAGCGAGGGGGACGATCAGAACCAGGAGGGTTCTCGAGAGGTGAGGAGGCCGGACATGACGACACGGCCGTACGCATCGGGACTCTCGCTCATGATCACGCGCTCGCACGGCGGGCGCATCCCCGGCAACGTCGCCGTCCCGGAAACGAACATCTTCCCCAGGGAGGCCACTTGCCGGAAGGACTTCGTCATCGCCTGAAGCGCGTAGCGCGCATTCGCTCGTTCGAGCACGAAAAAAGCCGGGCCGAGGCTGACCACCAGTACGCCGCATTAAGGGCTGCCACCCTGCGGCGAAACCGGTCATCAGCCGTCGGACCGGCCAAGAAGCCACCTCTAAAATGCCGCGAAAGGGGTCTTCTATGTACTCACAAGGTACCAAGGGACTCAGCCGAATCAAGTCCTGGATTCAGGACCTCGTCGCCTCGGCGGATTACGAGATCTGCGTAGAGCCCGACGAGTTCGCGTTCCGGATGGGCTGGACGGTCACCAGGACGGGCTTCGGCTCCCGTCGCTACCGCGACCCGCGCTTCGACCAGCTCCGCCTCCCACGCAAGGTGACCGAGGAGGTGTCCTGATGGCGAGGAACCCGCGTAACCAGATCTACCCCGCCTACGAGGACCTCCCGGCCGCCCGCGGGGGCGGCCCGCTGGTCAGACTGTGGCGGGCCAGGGCCGAGCTGCTGCTGCTCGCCGCCGCGACGCTGTTCGTGTTTGCGCTCCTGGGCGCGACCAGAGACGGCCAGTGGGTGCCGGTCGTCCTGCTGACCAGCGCCGTGTCGGTGCCGGCCGCCACCAGGCGGGGCCGCAGCTGGGTCGCCGCGCACTTCTGGTGCGTGTTCTCCCGCCACCGCCTGCACCGGGTGTGCATGGAGACGACCATGCACACCCGGGCGGGACGGATCCCGCTGGTGCTGTGGATCACGCCGACGGCGGCCGGCGAGAAGGCCCTGATCATGGTCAGGGCGGGCATCAGCGCCGAGGAGTTCGAGGCGTACGCCGAGGAGATCGCCGCGGCCTGCTGGGCCCGGGGCGTGAACGTCTACCGGCACCGCACCCGCAGCCAGTTCCTCATCGTGGAGATCGTGCGCAGGGACGTGACGCCCGGCGCGGCCTCCCCCGGCCTGGACCGCCTGTACGGCCGCCGCTCCTGGGTCGCCCTGCGGCCCGACCTCGAGGAGCCGCCTGATCTGCGCACCGAGGTGGTGCTGCCGAGGGCGGCATGAAGACCTAGGGAACCGGGACATTCCCTGGGGGGCGAAGCCCCGGAGACCGCGGGGGCTCCGGGGCTTCCCCATCACCTGGGACAAGGCGATGCGACCGGCGGCGATAGGCCCGTCACCGGGATCAGCGGAACGGAGCCGGTGATCCGTGACTACTCGAACACAGGTCTCATATGGACACGGAGTGCGACGGAGCAGATACTCCTCGTGTCAGCCCTCTTCTCCCCTGTCACATGTCCTCGGAACACGCATACGCCGGCCGGCGCGTGTCGCCCGGACATCGTGCCTGTCAGGGGAACAGGACAAGGAGAGACCATGCGGTTCAAGAAGTCCCTGCTCCTAATGAGTGCTGGGAGTAAGCCATCCGGCAGACTCCGTAGTGGATAGTGGCCGCTGGCAGGTGAGCACTTTCGGCTCCTGGACATTGAG
>NZ_JBFAPT010000042.1:0-69348 GCF_040676845.1 Nonomuraea sp. NPDC049504 | reverse complement strand
CCAGGGCAGGCCGCCGGCCCGCGCCCACGGCAGCGTGGCGGCCACGCCGACGGCGGCGTCGAGGTCGAGGGCGAACAGCGCGCCGGCCGCCGTCAGCGGCACGCCACACGCCAGGGCGGCGACCGGCCACACCGTCAGGACCCTGATGAGGACGGCGACGCCCGCCACGTACGCGAGCGCGGCCGGAGCGGGGGCGAAGGCCACGGTGCCGCCGCGCAGCGCCCTGGCGGCGGCGTCGGTGAGGTAGTAGACGGGGATCGCGGCGGCCAGCCCTGCGACGGCAGCCAGTGCGTGCCCGCCTCGCCTCACGTGCCACCCCTCCCCCGGTACGGTCGTGGAAACCCTAGTCGCCGAACGCCCCCTCGCGCTGCCCACCTGCGAAAACAGACCTGCCTCCGCGCCGCCCGTCAGGGCCCGGCACGGTGTGCACGGCGGAGTGAGCGGTCAGCGGGCCAGGCGCAGCAGCAGGTCCTTGACCTCGGTGGCCGCGTACCGGTCTCTCGCCTGCGCCGGGTCCGAGCAGAGCAGGACGGGCGCGTCGGCGGGGTCGGCGGGCAGCAGCCCGTGCGAGCCCCGTACGGCGCGCGCGCCCGCGTCCAGCCCCACGACGCTCATGAGGTAGCGCATCCCCAGCTTCTTGCGCAGCAGCGCGAGGCCCGCCCGCCGCTTGGCGGCGCCCGGCGCGGCCGGGTCGAAGAACAGCTCGGCCGGGTCGTAGCCGGGCTTGCGGTGGATCTCGACCAGGCGGGCGAAGTCGGGGGCGCGGGCGTCGTCCAGCCAGTAGTAGTAGGTGAACCAGGCGTCGGGCTCGGCGAGCAGGACCAGCTCGCCCGAGCGGGGGTGGTCGAGGTCGTGGGCGGCCTTGCCGTCCTGGTCGAGCACGGCTCCGACGCCGGGCAGCGCGGCGCAGAGCTTGGCCACGGCGGGCACGTCGGCGGGGTCGCGGACGTAGACGTGCGCCACCTGGTGGTCGGCGACGGCGAACGCCCTGGACGTCCACGGGTCGAGGTACTCCATGCCGTCCTGGGTGTGCACGCGCAGCAGCCCTTCGGACCGCAGCAGCCGGTTGACGTCCACGGGGCGGGCGACGTCGGTGATGCCGTACTCCGACAGCACCACCACGGTCCTGTCGCCGGCCGCGTCGAGCAGCGGCCCCAGCTCGGCGTCCAGCTCGGCGGCGGCCGCGGCGGCCTGCGGGTGGCCGGGGCCGAAACGCTGCAGGTCGTAGTCGAGGTGCGGCAGGTAGGCGAGGGTGAGGTCGGGGTCGTGGGCGGTCATGACGTGCCGGGTGGCGCGGGCGATCCAGCGGGAGGAGGCGATGCCGGCGCCCGGACCCCAGTAGGTGAACAGCGGGAACGTCCCCAGCTCCGCCGTCAGCTCGTCGTGCAGGCCGGGCGGGTCGGTGTAGCAGTCGGGGTCCTTGCGGCCGTCGGCGCGGTAGATCGGCCTGGGGGTGACGGTCCAGTCGACGTCGGCGCCCATGGCGTACCACCAGCAGATGTTGGCGACGGTGTAGCCGGGGCGCTCGCGGCGCGCGGCCTGCCACAGCTTCTCCCCCTCGACCAGGGCGTTGTGCTGGCGCCACAGCAGCACCTCGCCGAGGTCGCGGAAGTACCAGCCGTTGCCGACGATCCCGTGCCCCGACGGCGGCAGGCCGGTGAGGAACGTGGACTGCACGCTGCACGTCACGGCCGGCAGCACGGTGCCGAGCCCGGCCTGGAACCCGCGCTCACCGACGGCGCGCAGGCGCGGCATGTGGGCCAGCAGCCGGGGGGTCAGCCCCACCACGTCCAGGACCAGTAGCGAAGTCATGCCGTCACTCCTGCCTCGAGCATCTGCGTACGGGCGAAGTCCAGCTCCCCCGCGATGCCCGCGGCCAGCTCGGCGGGGGTGCCGGGGCGGAGCGCGGCGGGCAGCACGTTCCAGGTGTAGGTCTCGACGTCGAAGTGGTCGCACAGAGGCTGGGGCCCGCCCACCAGCTCGGCGAGCGCGTCACGCAGCACGGGCGCCGTGGTGGCCAGCGGCGCGGCGGGAGCGGCGTGCAGCGGCACGTGGTAGTGGACCCGCCACGTGCCGGGCAGCCCGCGGGCGAGCGCCTCGTCCAGGTCGTCGGCCTGCTCGCCCGCCCCGGTGCGGGTCTGGTGGAGGAAGCGCGGCTCGGCGTACTCGCGCAGCGCCTGCGGCTCCGCCGTCTCCAGGGCGGCCGACAGCTGCACCTTGACGATCGGCAGCCCGGCCGCGGCCAGCGCCTTGAGCGCGGCGGCGGGCTGCTCCCAGGCGCAGGCGAGGTGCGCGAGGTCGAGGCAGACCCCGAGCCGCTCGGTGTCCGCGCGCGACAGGTGCGCGACCGCCTGCTCGGTGGTCTCCACGACGCAGCCGGGCTCGGGCTCGAATCCGACCCGGATCGTCCGCCCGGTCGCCGCCTCCACCTCCGCCAGCCCGGCGGCCAGCTCGTCGAGGTGGCGGGCGGCGGCGTCGGCCATGGCTGCGTCCCAGGGGTCGCGCCAGCCGAGCGGCAGCGTGGAGATCGAGCCGCGCGCCGCGTCGCCGGGCAGCAGCCCGGCCAGGACGCGCGCCAGGTCCAGCGTGTACGCCAGCCGCTCCCGCGTGGTCCAGTCCGGCCGGTAGACGGCGTGCTTGACGACCGGGTCCTGGAAGGCCGCGTACGGGAAGCCGTTGAGCGTCACCACCTCCAGGCCCCGCGCGTCCAGCTCCCCGCGCAGCCGCCGGAGCGCGGCCGGGCCGGCGGCCAGCTCGGCGGCGGCGGGCGCGGCCAGCCAGAGGCCGAGCCCGAGCACGCCGGCGTCGAGGCGGTCGCGGATGGGGACCGCGTACGCGTCGAGCTGGGCCACGATGCCGGCGACGTCCTCGGCGGGGTGCACGTTGGTGCAGTAGCCGAGGTGCAGCGGCGTGCCCGACGGATGCCGCAGCCGCATCACTCGCCGCCGCGCTTGATCGAGCTGCCCGCGAACGTCGGCTCGGCCGCGCCGGTGACCGCCGTCAGGTCGAGCCGCCCCGACTGGCTGTAGAACGCGATCGGGTTGCGCCAGAACACCTGCTCCACGTCGTCCTCACCGAACCCGTCGGCCAGCATCGCCTCGGCCGTCGCCAGCGTCAGCAGCGGGTCGGAGACGCCCCAGTCGGCGGCCGAGTTGACCAGCATGCGGTCCAGGCCGTACTTGCGCAGGATCGCCACCATGCGCGGCGGCGACATCTTCGTCTCCGGGTAGATCGAGAACCCGGCCCAGCAGCCCGAGCCGTGCACCAGCTCGATCGTCACCTCGTTGAGGTGGTCGATCGCGACCCGCTCGGGCGCGATGCCGGAGGCCGCCACGACCTCCAGCGTGCGCCTGGTGCCGCGGGCCTTGTCGCGGTGCGGGGTGTGCACGAGCGCGGGCAGGTCGTGCTCGACGGCGAGGGCGAGCTGGCGTTCGAACGCGTCGTCCTCCTCCGGGGTCATCGAGTCGTAGCCGATCTCGCCGACCGCGACCACCCGGTCCTTGTCGAGGTAGCGGGGCAGCAGGTCGAGGACGGGACGGCAGCGCGGGTCGTTCGCCTCCTTGGGGTTGAGCGCGATCGTGGCGTGGTGCACCACGCCGAACTGCGCCGCCCGGTACGGCTCCCAGCCCAGCAGCGAGTCGAAGTAGTCGGTGAACGAGCCGGGGTTCGTGCGCGGCTGGCCGAGCCAGAAGGCCGGCTCGACCACGGCCAGCACCCCGGAGGCGGCCATCCTGGCGTAGTCGTCGGTGGTGCGCGAGGTCATGTGGATGTGGGGGTCGAAGATGCGCATCAGGTCTCCTCGCTGGTGAGCCGGTGCAGCAGCGCCGCGGCGTCGGCGGGCATGGGGCGGCCGGCCGCGGCCCGTTCCGCGGCGAACGCGGCCAGCATCGCCGCCAGCTCGGCGTCCGCGCGCCGGTCGAGGTCGTGCACGGCGTCGAGCGGCACGCCCATGAACACGCACTTCAGCACCGCCTGCCGCCAGGATGGCTGGTCGAGGTGGCGGGCGTACGGGCCGAGCGCGGCGGCCAGCAGGCGGGCGTCGTTCGTGCGGATGGCGTCCTGCAGCAGCGGGACCGCGTCCGTGCCGGCGTTCAGCAGCGGCAGGGCCTTGAGCACCGCGCGTTTCTCGTCGGCGTCGCCGTGCTCGTAGTAGGCGGTGACCTGGCCGGGCGGCAGCGCGGCGAGCAGCAGCGTCCTGGCGGCCTCGTCGGCCGTCCAGCCGGGGGCGTCGGCCAGCTCCGCGCGGCCCGCCCTGCGGCCCGCGGCGGCGAACGACCGCACGGCGCTGTCCGGGCGGTCCGCGGCGGCGGCCAGCGCCTCCTCCAGCCAGGGCCATGCGGGGGTGGCGGCGAGCGCCTTGCGCAGCCGGTCGGTGGTCATCACGTGCTCCCTCCCTCGGGGCCGAAGCGGCGGGACTCGTGGCGGGACTCACGGCGGGACTCGCGGCGGGACTCGTGGCGGGACTCGCGGCGGGACTCCTCTTCCGCGCGGCGCAGGAAGGCGAGGGAACGGGCCGCCACATCGGGCGCGGCGTGGGAGTGCCTGGGCAGTTCGACGGCGACCAGGCCCCGGTAGCCGGAGGCGGCCAGCGCCCGCAGCACCGGCGGGAAGTCGATCTCCCCCTCGCCGAACTCCAGGTGCTCGTGCGTTCCTCGCCGCATGTCGTCGATCTGGACGTTCACCACGTGGCCCGCCACGGACGTCACGCAGTCCGGCACGGGGTCGGGCTCGTTGCAGCGGCAGTGCCCGATGTCGAGCGTGAGGCCGAACCGCTCGGGCGCGCCCAGGGCGTCGCGCAGCCCGCGCCAGCCGGCGATCGTGTCGACCAGCATGCCCGGCTCCGGCTCGAACCCGAGTTTCATGGTCTCCGTGCCCTCCAGGACCTGCGCGCAGCCGTCCACCAGGCGGTCCCGGGCGAGGGCGGGCGGGACGTGCGCCGGGCGCACCCCCGACCAGAACGACACCGCCTCCGCCCCCAGGTCATCGCCCACGGCCACGGCGCGGCGCAGGAAGTCGATCCGCTTGTCCCGGTCGTCGTCGAGGAGGGTGGGCGCGTGCTTGCGCCGGGGGTCGAGCAGGTAGCGGGCGCCGGTCTCGATCACGACGGCCAGGTTCAGCGTACGGAGGCGGTCGGCGACCTTGGCCACCCGGTGCGCGAGGCCGTCGGCGTAGGGGTCGAGGTGGTGGTGGTCGAGGGTGAGGGCGACGCCTTCGTAACCCAGCTCGGCGATGACGTCGAGCGCGTCGGTGAGGCGGTGGTTGGCGAAGCCGTTCGTGCCGTAGCCGAACCTGATCATGTGGGTGACACCTTCCTGGCCAGGCGGCGGGCCAGCGGCACCAGCGCGGCGAGCACGACCCCGGCGCGCGGCGCCCCTGACCGCGCGGCCAGCGCGCCCTGGAGCGCGGGCAGGCTGACGATCCCGGCCGCCACGGCGTCCCGCACCCGCGCCGCCGACGGCTCCGCCACCGCCCGCGCCTGCGAACTGCCGAACTGCACGGCGTACCATCCCGCCAGCGCCCCCTGCGCCGGCCCCGACGCCGGCGGGACGGCGACCGTGGTCGCCAGGGCGAGGGTGGCGGCCAGGGTCGTCGCGGGGCGGGCCGGGGTGGTGCCGGTGGTCTCGGCGCGCGACAACTCGGTGAGCAGGTACGTGTGCGCGGCGATCGTCAAAGCGGCCGGCAGCGCCCCGACCAGCGAACGGCCCGGCGGCGCGAGCGAGCCGACGGGTGGCGCGGGCGCACGGGCCGGGATGGTGGGCGAACGGCCCGGTGGTGCGGGTGCGGGGGTCGATGTGGCGCCCAGGAGGACGTCCAGGCCGCGGCACACGGCCATCAGCAGGGGGCCCGCGCGGGTGTTCTTGGCGGCGAGGTCGTACGTCCAGACCGCGGCCGCGAGCGGGGCGGCGATCGCCAGCGCGCGGCGGCCGCCGGTGAGGCCGGCCACGGCGAGGCCCGCGGCCGTGAGGCCGGCGGCGACGGCTAAAGCCTCCCCCGGGCGCACCCGGCCGGACGGGATCGGCCGCTCGGGGCGCTCGGCCGCGTCGAGGTCACGGTCGGCCCAGTCGTTGGCCGCCATCCCCGCCCAGTACAGGCAGACTGACGAGCAGGCCAGCCCGGCCGTGCCGGGGCCCAGCGCCCGGCCGGCGGCGGCTCCGGCGATCACGTCGCCCGGCACCGACAGCGCGGCGGGCGCGCGGACGAGCTCGGCCAGGTCCCGGAGTCTCACCATCGTCAAGCCCCTTTCGCCGGCCCCTTTCACCGGCCCTTTCACCGGCCCTTTCACCGGCCCCGCCGATACGCCAGCCTCACACCCGCCTCCCCGCCGAGGCAAGGTCACCGGCCGGAGTCCAGGGTGTCGATGAAGGCGCACAGGGCCTGCCACTGCTCGGCCAGCCCGTGCGGGACGTCACCCAAGGGGTCCTTGAAGAAGAAGGCCAGCTCGGGCAGCGCGCCCGTCCGCCCGCTCCGGTGGGCGGCGGCGGTGAGCCGGGTCAGGTCGAGGATGAGCGGCGCGGCGAGCGCGGAGTCGCAGCCGTGCCAGGTGAACTCCATCCGCATGGCGGTCCCGAGGAAGCCCTCGAACGTGACGAGGTCCCAGGCGGTCTTGAAGTCGCCCAGGTCCTCCAGGTAGTCGATGCGGGTCTCGCCCTGGGGCGCGTACCCGAGGGTCTCGGCGAGGACGCGCTGCTTGCTCGCGGCCTTCGCGGCGTTGGCGCCGGGGCGGGCGAGGTTGGCCCCGTCGCCGCCGCCCAGCAGGTTGACGCCGGACCAGGTGCGCACCTTCAGGTTGCGCTGGGCGAACATGGGCGCCAGCACGGACTTGACGAGCGTCTCCCCCGTCTTGCCGTCGTGCCCGCCGTACGGCAGGCCGCGCTCGCGGGCGAGGGCGTCGAGCGCGGGCAGGCGGGCCCCGGTGGACGGGGTGAAGTCGACGTACGGGCAGCCGGCGTGGAAGGCGGCGTAGGCGGCCAGCGCGCTGGGCGGCAGGACGGCGCCGGGCTGTCCGAGCGCGGCGCGCAGCTCCGGCAGGCCGGCGTGCGCGGGATGCGGCGGCGGGGCGGGCTCGGTGGTGGAGACGTTGACGACGACGACCCGGTCGAGGTCGTGGCGGCGGCGGAAGCGGTCGAGGTCGGCGCCGATGGCGGCGGCGGTATCGGCCTGGGTGGCGGCCGAGGGCAGCGGCCGTACCTGCTGCTCGACGACCGACAGCTCCTCCTGCACGGCCGTGACGAGCGCCGCGGGCACCACGCCCGCGGCGGCCAGCTCGGCGGCCTTCTTGTCGAGCGGCACCGAGGTGATGTCGTGCCCGCCGAACACCAGGTCGCCGATCCCCGGGCGGATGCGGTCGCGCAGCGCGGGCGATTCGAGGACGCATCCGGTGGGCCCGGTCAGGCCCGCCCTGACGGCCAGGGCGCCGATCATGCTGGTGACGGCGACCGAGCCGCGTGCTCCGATCAGCCATGCTCCCGTTCTCATGCGCTCTCCTTCGGCGTGGCATCGGTTCGCGTGGGGATGATCGGGCTCCCGTGATGAGAATGCGCCGTAATGCGCCGCCGATCAAGCAGAAACCGAAGCTTGTTCAGTTTTCCTGCGGTTATCCCCATATGGCAACGCGCACTATCAGGTGAGGCCTCGGCTAAAGTGCTCATCGCACGATGACGCGAGGGGGAGCGAGGGGGAAGCATGGCGCGACGTCCCGACCTGGTCGGCCTGACCGTGCTGGCCATGCTCTCGCTGCGCCCCGCCCACCCCTACGAGCTGCACCGCTTCATCGTCGACACGCACAAGGACTACGTGACGGGCCTGCCGAGGAGCCTCTACCACGCGGTCGAGAAGCTGGCCGGCCAGGAGCTGATCGTCCCCGTCGAGACCAGCAGGCAGGGCCGCCGCCCCGAGCGCACCGTCTACGAGATCACCGGCGAGGGCCGCCGCGAGCTGGCCACCCGGCTGCGCGCCCTGCTGGAGAGCCCGGGCGCCGAACGCCGCACCTTCACCGCGGCCGTCTCCCTCATGGGCGTGCTGCCGGTGCCCGACGCGCTGCAGTCCCTGCGGACGCGAGCGGCGTCCCTGGAGGGCGCGCTGGCCGGGCTCAACGCCCACCTCGACGCGCTGCGCACCTCCGGTCTGCCCGAGGTCCTCACGGTCGAGCTCGACTACGAGCGCACGCTCGGCGAGGCCGAGCTGGCCTGGGTCAGGCGGCTGGTCGCCCGGCTGGAGTCGGGCGAGCTGACCTGGTCGGCCACCCTCAACGAGGGCCTGCTCGCCGACGTGCTCGACGAGCCGGGCGGCGCGGCCTGAGGCCGGGCGGCGGGATCAGCGGGTCCGAGCCACCAGCAGGGCGATGTCGTCCTCGGCCGGGGTGCCGCCGAGCATCGAGGAGATCACCGACGCGCACAGCCGCTCCAGCGGCGGCGGCGCGGCGGCCAGCGCGACGCCGAGCCGGTGCATGCCCGCCTCCAGGTCGTCCTCGCGCGTCTCGATGAGGCCGTCGGTGTAGAGGGCGAGCACGGTGCCCGGCTCCAGCGCCAGCTCCAGCGACTCGAAGGAGCCGAGCCCGACGCCGATCGGGGTGCCGCCGGGAATGTCGGGAAAGGTCACCTCGCCCGACGGGAGCAGCAGCGCGGGCGGCGGATGCCCGGCCCGGGAGATGAGGCAGCGGCGGGTGGCCGGGTCGTACAGGGCGTACAGGCAGGTGGCGACCGTGGGGTCGGTGGGGCTGTCGTCCTCCTCGGCCAGCCGGACGATGAGCTGGTCGAGGTGCGTGAGCACCTCGTGCGGGCGCAGCCCCATGTACGCCAGCGTGCGCACGGCCGTCCGCATGCGGCCCATGGTGGCGGCGGCGTTGATGCCGTGCCCGGTCACGTCGCCGACGACCAGCGCGACGCCGCCGTCCGGCAACCGGATGACGTCGAACCAGTCGCCGCCGACGCCCTCGTGCACGTCGGACGGCAGGTAGCGGGAGGCCACCTCCAGCGCGTCGCCGCCGCTCAGCACGCGCGGCAGCAGGTCGCGCTGCAACGCGAGCGCGGTGTTGCGCTCGCGGGTGTACCGGCGGGCGTTGTCCAGGCTGAGCGCCGCCCTGGCGGCCAGCTCCTCGGCGAGCATCAGGTCGTCCCTGGTGAACGGCTCCTTGTTGTCGGTGCGGGCGAACACGGTGACGCCCAGCACGTCGCCGCGCGCCTTGAGCGGCATGATGAGCAGCGTGTGCATGCCCGTCGCCCGCATGAGCCCGGCCCGCTCGGGGTCGTGGTCGAGCCAGGAGCCGGGCGAGAAGTCGATGACGGGCTCGTAATGCGTCCGGCCCGTGGCCACGACGTGCGAGAACGGCGACGCCTGCCGGATGAAGACCGCGTCGTTCAGGTGCCAGCGCGCCTCGGGGACGCCTTCGTGCACGGAGGCGAGGCCGGCCCGGCGGAAGGCGGGGATCCGCACCGGCTCCGGCTCGGTGGCCAGCCGCTGCAGCGGCGTGGTGTCGGGCAGCACCGACTCGCCGAGGTCCACGCAGACGAAGTCGGCCAGCGCGGGCACGGCCAGCTCGGCCAGCTCCTGCGCGGTCCTGCGCACGTCGAGCGTGGTGCCGACTCTGATGCTCGCCTCGCGCAGCAGGTGCAGGCGGTCGCGGGCGCGGCTGTCGGTGATGTCGAGCACCAGCGTGCACACGCCGAGCGGCCGGCCGTCGACGCCGTCGAGGCGGGAGATGGACGACGACAGCATGCGTTCCTCGTTCTGGTCGGCCGAGGTCCACCGGGACTCGCGATCGATGATGGGCACGCCGTCCTTGAGCACCCTGCGCATGACCTCCAGGAGGTTGCTGGAGTCCGTCCCCGGGATCTGGTCGGCCATCGACTGGCCGATGCGGTAGTAGGGGAAGCCCTCGGTGAGCCGCTCCGCCTCGGCGTTGCGCCAGACGCAGCGCAGGTCGCGGTCCCAGATGGCCATCGCGACGGGGAAGCTGTTGATCAGCGACTCCAGCAGCGAACCCGTCTTGCCCGACAGGTCCTCGTCGGCCGGCACCGCCGACAGCAGCCACGCCTGCCCGGCCAGCCTGGTCGCCAGCCGCGCCCCCTCGACCCTGACGAGCAGCCGGTCGCCGTCGCGGTGGCGCAGCTCCGCCAGGCCGTGCCAGCGCTCCTGGTCGTGGAGCCGGCCGCTCCACAGGTTGGTCCTGCCGGGCATGAGCAGCAGGCGTCCCGACCGGCCCACGATCTCCTCCGACCGGTAGCCGGTGAGCTCCTCGGCGGGCGCCGTCCATCCGATCACGGTGCCCATGACGTCGACCACGAACAGGGCCGGCGACTTCTTCGCGCCCGCTCCCAGCATGGTGTCCGATGCCGCCATGTCCCTCCCCGTCCGGCTTGCCGTGAACCGCCCCAGACGCTCCAGCATAGCCACGCTGACCTGGGATGACGTGTTCATGGCCAACGCTTTGCGCCCCGCTGGTCAGCCGAGCGCGTGGTCGAGGTTGAAGGCCGCGCTGATGAGCGCGAGATGGGTGATGGCCTGCGGGAAGTTGCCGAGCTGCTCGCCGTTGTGGCCGATCTCCTCGGCGTACAGGCCGAGGTGGTTGGCGTAGGTGAGCATCTTCTCGAACGCCAGCCTGGCCTCGTCGAGACGACCGGCGCGGGCCAGCGCCTCGACGTACCAGAACGAGCAGATCGAGAACGTGCCCTCGGGCCCTTCCAGGCCGTCGGGGCTCATCTCGGGGTCGTAGCGGTAGACCAGCGAGTCGGAGACCAGCCCCTGGCCGAGCGCGTCGAGCGTGGACAGCCACTTGGGGTCGGTCGGCGAGACGAACTTGGCCAGCGGCATCATCAGGATCGAGGCGTCCAGCACGTCCTCGTCGAAGTGCTGCACGAAGGCGCCCAGGTCGGGCCGCCAGCCGTGCCGCATGATGTCGCGGTAGATGGTGTCGCGGGTGCGCCGCCAGCGCGGCGTGTCGGCGGGCAGGCCGCGCTGGGCCGCCATGCGCATCGCGCGCTCGATCGCCACCCAGCACATGAGCCGCGAGTAGACGAAGTTCTTACGACCGCCGCGCGTCTCCCAGATGCCCTCGTCCGGCTGGTCCCAGTTGTCGCACACCCAGTCGACCAGCCTGCACACGTCCTCCCAGCGGTCACTGGAGATCGGGTCGCCCCACTTGTTGTAGAGGTAGATGGAGTCGATGAGGGCGCCGTAGATGTCGAGCTGGAGCTGCTCGGCGGCGGCGTTGCCGATGCGCACGGGCGCCGAGCCGCGGTGGCCCTCCAGGTGGTGCAGCTCCTGCTCGGGCAGGTCGGCGCGGCCGTCGATGCCGTACATGATCTGCAAGGGACCCGCGCGGCGGTCGCGGCTCACCTTGATGTGCTCGGACAGGAAGCTCATGAACGCCTCCGCCTCCTCGGTGAAACCGAGCCTGAGCAGGGCGTAGACGCAGAACGCGGCGTCGCGGATCCACACGTAGCGGTAGTCCCAGTTGCGCCCGCCGCCGATGCGCTCCGGCAGGCTCGTCGTGGCGGCGGCGACGATGCCGCCGGTCGGCGCGTACGTGAGGAGCTTGAGCGTCAGCGCCGAGCGGTGCACCACCTCGCGCCAGCGGCCACGGTAGCGCGAGGCCGACAGCCAGCGGCGCCAGAACCGCACGGTCGCGGTGAACTCCGCCTCGGCCTCACTGAGCGGGCAGGCGCGCGGCGCGACCCCCGGCGCCATGTTGTCGAGGGCGAAGACGGCGTGCTCGCCCTCGCTCAGCTCGAAGGCCGTCCAGGCGTCGCGCTCGTCGGTCTCGAGCGGCACGCTGGAGGTCAGCGAGAGCGTCAGCGACGGCGAGGCGAACGTGACGATGCCCGCCTCACGGGTGACGACGTGGGGCTGCCTGGCGTAGTCGAAGCGGGGCGACACGCGGGCGCGGAACGGGATGCGGCCGCGTACGCAGGAGACCCGGCGGATCAGCCGGTGCCGGTCGGCCTCGCCCGAGTCGTCGGCCACGGGCATGAAGTCCTGGATCTCCCCCACGCCGTCGTCGGCGAAGAACCGGGTGATCAGCACGTTGGTGTCGGGGAAGTAGAACTGCTTGGTCGTGGCCGGCACGTCGGCGCACAGGTCGAAGGAGCCGCCCCGGTCGGCGTCGAGGATCGAGGCGAAGACGCTGGGGGCGTCGAAGCTGGGGCAGCAGTACCAGTCGATCGTGCCGTCGGTGCCCACGAGCGCGACCGTCCGCAGGTCGCCGATCAGCCCGTGCTCACCGATCGGCAGGTATCGGGCGTCGCCGCCGGGTGCCTGCATGCCACCAACGTACGCCGCCGCCCTTCAGAGGCGGCTCTGCCGCAGGTAGGGGCACGTCAAAAGCCCTCAGACCTTCCTCATGGTTTGGCGATCTCCTCCCGGGTAAGGAGCCACGTCGCCCGCGGAACCTCCCGGCCCTCGGCGGGCAGGATGACATGCCTCTGGAGTTCGAACTGCGGTGCCCGATCTCGGCCGACCTCGGCCTGATCAGGGACATGGTGCGCCTGCACGGTCAGTACTGCGGGCTGCCCGAGCGACGCCTCGAAGATCTCGTGCTGGCCACCAACGAGGCCGTCACGAACGTGCTCGACCACGGCGGCAAGGCCGGCGTGCTGACCGCCCGCGGCCTGCCCGACGGGGTGATGGTGCAGGTGCTCGACGTGGCGGGACTGCTCACCCGCACCCATCTCGCCGAGGCGAGCCTCGACCAGACCGCCTCGCACGGCTACGGCCTGTGGGTGATCCAGTATCTGTGCGACGCCGTGACGGTGGAGCGGACCGACGAGGGCTCGCTGCTCACCCTGTACGTCCGCCACGACCCGCGCCCGCCGGCCCGCAGCGGCGCCCGGCCGCAGCGCGTAGGGGGCTGATCTTCGTCGTACCCCGGGGTTAGGTTCTGACCATGCGCGAATCTGGCACGGGCCCCGGCCCCATCACCCCCGACGGATCCCCTGTCGACTTCTACACCCTGCTGAGCGCCGGCGCCGAGCCCGGCCTCATCGCCGGGGTGACGCCGCCCGGCGGCTCGATCCTCGAGCTGGGCTGCGGCGTGGGACGCGTGACGCACCCGCTGGTCGAGCGCGGTTTCACGGTGGTCGCCGTGGACGAGTCGCCCGACATGCTGGCCCACGTGCGCGGCGCGCGGACCGTCCTGTGCCGCGTCGAGGACCTGCGGCTCGGCGAGCGCTTCGACACGGTCGTGCTGGCCTCGCAGCTCGTCAACACCGTGGACGACGCCGCGCGGCGCGCCATGATCGCTGCCTGCGCCCGGCAGGTGAAGCCCGGCGGCGCTGTGGTCCTCCAGTGGATGCCCGCCGAGGCGCAGGACCGCTGGAAGGCCGGCACGATCCGCACGGAGGGCGACGTCACGATCATGATGTCGGCGCACGAGGTGGTCAGGCCGGGCGTCTCGGCCGCGACCATGGAGTACACCCACGTCAAGAACGGCGCCAGGACGGTCTGGACGCAGTCGTTCGAGTCACTGCGGCTGACGGAGGACGACCTGGCCGCGGAGCTGGCGGCGGAGGGGCTGCGCCTCGACCGGTTCCTCACCGAGGACCGCACCTGGGCGGTCGCCTTTACAGCGTAGATCACGCCAAAGCGTCGATCTTCCAGATTTACTGGAAAATGCTGGGACTGTTGGTAAAGTCGCGCCATGAGTGACCGGCTGGACGATCTCGAACGGCGGATCGACGAGCTGCGGGCGGGCGTGCGCAAGGCGATGCGCGCCAGGGACGGCGCCGCCGCGCGGGTGCTGCGGGCCGAGCTGCGCAGCGCAGAGCGCGCCTGGGACGCCCTGGTGTGCGGCGGCCCTCCCGCCGAGGAGTCCGCCGAGGAGTCCGCCAAGGGGGAGCCGCCGCGCCTGGTCACCGTGCGCGAGCAGGTGCACCAGGGGCTGCGGCTGCTCGGCGCCGCCGCCCAGCCGCGGCTCATCGTGGCCGTCAGCGAGGCGTTCTTCGGCGGCACCATCCGCAGCGGCCAGCTCACCAGCCTGCGCAGGGACGAGGAGCGCTCGTTCCGCGCCACGCCGTTCGGGCGGCCGTACTATCTGTGCGCCGCGCTCACCGACCGCCTCTCCCCCGCCCGCGGGCTGCTCACGCTGAGCACCTGGCCGCTGGAGCGGCGCGTGGTCGGCCCGCTCAGCCCCCGCGTCGACTTCCTCGCCTGCGCCGTCGCGGTGGCCCGCGAGCAGGCGAGCAAGGAGCGAGAGCAGGGCGCCGAGAGGGGCAGCCGCTTATTGCTGCGCATGGCGCGCAACATCCCCGGCGCCACGGACGGCACGCTGGGCCCGCCCGACCCCGAGCGGGTGGCCCGCGCGGCCCAGGCCGAGCTGCGCGTCCACGTCGATCGCGACACGCGGGACCGCGCTGAGCTGGCAGAACGCGCCGCCGCGCAGCTCGGTGACGCCGCCAGGCTGTTCGGCGCCGCTACGCTGAGCACGATCAAGAAGGAGAACGCCAAGTGAGCGGCTTGAAGCGCGAGGGCGACCACGTGCACCGCCTGGAGGCGCTGCGGGGCACCACACCGCAGCAGCCGCACGACGCCCGCGCCATCGCGGCCCTGGCCGCCAACCCCGGCTGCGCCCGCCGGGCCCTGATGGACGGCGCCGGCATCGACAAGGACGCCGCCGCCCGCCACCTGGGCTTCCCCGCGCCGTTCGGGCAGTCGCCGTTCGCGATCACGCGCGGCAACATGTTCGAGGCGCAGGTGAAGGCCGACGGGTGCGCGGAGCTGCTGCGCATGCTGCGCGAGCTGCTCGGCCTGCCCGTCGCCGAGGTCGCCTACCACGACGTGGAGAACGTCGGCGCCCACCTGCGCCACGCCCACACCAGGACGCTGATCGACCGGGCCGCCCGCGACGAGCACGACGCCGGCACCCTCTACGACCATCCGCTGCTCACCCTCGACATCGCCGGCCACACCGCCTACCTGGAGCCCGACGTGGTGGCCTTCCAGCTCGGCGGGCGCTTCCACATCGTGGAGATCAAGTCGTTCGCGGTGATCGACGGGCAGGCCGACCCGGCGGCGGTCGCGGCGGCGGCCCGGCAGGCGGCGGTCTACGTGCTGGCGCTGCGCACGCTGCTGGAGGAGCTGGGCCACGACCCGCTCAAGGTCTCGCACGACGTGGTGCTGGTCTGCCCGGAGAACTTCGCCAACCGGCCGGTCGCCTCGCTGGTCGACGTGCGCAGGCAGCTCGCCGTGCTGCGCCGCCAGCTCACCCGGATGACCACCCTCGACCGGCTGCTCGCCGACCTGCCCGACGACCTCAGCTTCGACCTGCTGCCCGGCGAGGACGGCCGGCCCACCAGGCCGGTGGCCGAGCTGGCCGACGCGCTGCACAGGACCACCGCCCGCTACGCGCCCGACTGCCTGTCCACCTGTGACCTGTGCTTCTTCTGCCGCGACGAGGCCCGCCAGGAGGGCGCGTCCGACCTGCTCGGCCGGCAGGTGCGCGACGAGCTGGGCGGGGTGGCCTCGGTCACCGAGGTGCTCGGCCTCGCCGACGGCTCGCTCGACCCCGCCGAGGGGCAGGAGGAGATCGCCCGCCTGCTCCGCAACGCCGAACGCCTGCGCAGAGAGTGCCTGACGTGAACCCGATCCCGCCGCCCGGCCAGGCTCCCCCGCGGGAGAGCCCGGCATGAGCCTGCTGACCTCGCTCGCCCGGCTGCGGGCCCTCCAGGAGGGCATCGCGCAGCCCGTCGCGACCGTCAGGCACTGCCACCTGTCCGAGCGGCCCATGGTGTTCATCCCGCTGAAGCTGTCGGGCGAGGCCGCCGCGCCGCTGGCCGCCATGCTCGGCACCGAGCGCGACCGGCCGCGGCTGCTCGTGGTGACCCAGCCGCGCAACCGCGACCTGCGCTTCGCGTGGGCGGCCGAGGTGGCGGGGGTGCTGCTGCCGTACATCGAGGGGTTCCTGCACGACACCGAGACGGTCGAGCGCAGGAACGCCGACCCCTACGAGCGGGCGCTGGACGCGCCGCAGGTGATCGTGCCCAACCCGGCCAGCGTGGCGTTCACCCGGCTGCTCGGCCGCTCGACCCGGTTCCGCCGCGCCGACGGGCCCTACCCGGTGCCGGAGTCGGTGCCGCTGCTCGGGCGGTGGCTGACCTATCTCGGGGAGCGGGCCGCGTACCCCGGCTCTTCGCTGATGCTGGCCGCGACGGAGGAGCTGGGCCGCCACTGGGCCAGCGGGCAGAGCTCCCTGGAGGACGCCAACCTGGCCGCGCTGCTCGGCTGGATCACCACCGGGCCGAGCGACGACGCCGAGGACCCGCTGATCTGGCCGCCCGCCGGGCCCGCCACCGATCCCGGGTTCGACGCCGAGGTGCTCGCGCCGGCGATCGAGAGCGAGTCGCCCGAGCGCATCACCGAGGCGCTGCGCACTCAGCTGGAGCCCACCTGGCGGCTGATGTGGCAGGCGATCGACCTGCTCGCCGCGCTGCCGGCGGGCGCGAGCGTGGCGCAGCGGTGGGAGCAGGACCGCGGCTCGTTCAGCGGAATGGCCGTGCACATCGCCGAGGGCGCGCCGCCGCAGGCCAGGCGGGACGGCGCGGTGGCCGCCGCGGCCAAGCTGGCCCGCATGGAGCGCGCGCAGGCCGCGTACGACGTGCAGCGCGCCTACGACGACCCCCTCGTCATGGCCGAATACCGGCTGACCGGCGAGGCGTTCGCCGGCGAGGTGGTCGAGACGGTGCCCGACAACACCGAGGGCGAGGGCCGCTCGCGCAAGCTCCGCCCGCTGGTGGTGATCAAGACCGACGATCCCGTACGCCTGCCGCCCGGCACCTCGCTCGGCACCCCGCAGCGCCGCGGCCAGGGCGCCGCGCTGGTGGAGGCCGCCCAGGGCCTGGTCACCCTGAAGATCACCAAGGGCATGGGCAGGGGCAGGACGCCCGCGCCGGGCGCGGTGCCCGAGCTGGGCGAGCGGGTCTGCTACACCTCGCTCACCGACGACTTCCAGGGCTCCGCCGCCCTTCCGGAGGCCGAGGCCACGCCGTGGACGCACGGCGGCCCGCCGCAGGAGTACGTGCCCGACGACGAGGACGCCCAGGAGGACTGGTCGTGACCGACAGCCCCGAGCAGGTCATCAGGAACGTCCTGGCCGACCTGCCCAGGCACCGCGGCGTGGTGGTCGACTCGCCGCCCGGCGCGGGCAAGTCCACCCTCGTCGTACGCGCCGCCGCCCACATCGCCGCCACCGGCGAGCCGCTGATGATCGTCGCCCAGACCAACGAGCAGGTCGACGACCTGGTGGCGCGGATCTCCGACAAGCACCCCCACCTGACCGTGGGCCGGCTGTCGGCGAGCGGGTACGTGCCGCCGCTGCGCATGCTGGAGCTGCCCGGCGTCCGCGTCGGCACCCGCATCCAGGACCTCGGCGACCCCGACATCGTCATCGCCACCGCCGACAAGTGGGCGTGGATCGGCGACCGGGTGTGGCCGTGGGCGATCGTGGACGAGGCGTACCAGATGCGCTCGGACAAGCTGCTGCGCATCGCGGGGCTGTTCGAGCGGGCGTTGTTCGTGGGCGATCCGGGGCAGCTCGACCCGTTCTCGATCGTGGACGGCGACCGCTGGTCCGGCCTGTCGTGGGACCCGCTGCAGAGCGCGGTCGCGGTGCTGCTGCGGCACAACCCCGACCTGCCCGTGCACCGGCTGCCGGTGTCGTGGCGGCTGCCCGCCTCCGCCGCGCCGGTGGTGTCGCGGGCGTTCTACCCGTTCACCGGGTTCCGCTCCGGCACCGGCGAGGGCGACCGGCGGCTGGAGCTGTCCACCGGCGGCATGGGCACCGTGCACGACCGGGCGCTTGAGGAGGCGGCGCGGTCGGGGTGGGCGCTGCTGGAGCTGCCGAACCGGCACACCGTGCGCACTGACGGCGAGGCCGTGCAGGCGGTGGCGATGCTGGCCGAGCGGCTGCTGCAGCGCGGCGCGGTGGCCGGCTCCGAGCAGGGCGAGCGGCCCGTCACGGCCGACAGGATCGCGGTCGGCGCGGCGCACCGCGACCAGGTGGCCGCCATCCGCGCCGCCGGGCTGCCGCCCGAGATCACCGTGGACACCGCGAACCGGCTGCAGGGCCGCGAGTACGACGTCACCATCGTGCTGCACCCGCTGTCGGGCCGCCGCGACGCCACGGCCTTCCACCTGGAGTCGGGCCGGCTGTGCGTGCTGGCGTCCCGGCACCGGCACGCCTGCGTGGTGGTGGCCAGGGCGGGCATCGCCGAGCTGCTGGACGCCCATCCGTCGGCCGAGCCGGTGCAGCTCGGGGTGCCGGTGAAGTTCCCCGACGGCTGGGAGGCCAACCAGTCGGTGCTGGACCACCTGGCTCGGCACCGCGTCTGAACGTGGGGGCGGAGCCGGCTGAGCGCGGCCTCCTACGGTTGCTCCTGCGGCTGAGGTGGCGTTATGCGGCTGGTTTCGTGGCCAGGGTGCGGCGCCAGACGTCCATGATGAGGACCGGGCGCATGCCGGCCGACTCGTACAGGCCGAGTGCCGGGGTGGTGTTGTTGGAGTCGACGTGCAGGAGCGTGCCCCTGCGGCCGCGGGCGGCGTCGGCGGCGAACGCGTGCCGCAGCAGGAACCTGCCGAGCCCTCTGCCGCGGAAGGCGGGCAGCACGGCGAGCGTGGCGATGTAGCCGCAGTCCTCGTCGGCCACGAACTGGTCGTTGCCGATGACCGCCGCGGCCGGGACGCCGTCCACGCGGGCCAGCGTGAGCTGTGACCAGTCGTTGACGGACATGGCCTGGCGGCGCTCGTACCACTGCTCGTAGCCGATCCGGACGAAGCCGAAGTGCTGCGCGAACCCCTCCTGGTGCACCGCGTGCGCCGCGCGCCGCACCTCCTCGCTCTCCCCCGTCTGCAGGGTGACGCCCTCGGGCACGTCGGGCGCCTTGACCGGCCCGTCGTGGTCGATGCGCATGCGGTGGTAGCAGGTGCCCGGCTCAAAGCCCAGCTCGCGGACCTCGGTCTGCTTGCGGAGGTCGTCGCGGTAGACGCCGATGTGCAGCGTGACGCTGTCGTGGCCGAGCTCGGCCCCCAGCTCGGCGGCGCGGCGCAGCACCAGGGGCCACAGCTCGTCCGCCAGGCCCGGCACGCCGGGACGCACGATCACCTCGACGTCCACCAGGTCGCCGTCACCCACGCGGCAGACCCAGGCGTACCCGTCGGGCCGCCCGTCCCGCGTGAGCGCGAGCCAGCCGTCCTCGTCGCGGTCGAAGCCGGGCTCGACCAGCTCGTCCTCGATGTCGGCGAGCGTGGTGTCTGGCTCGCCGATGACCTCCGTGTTGTACGCGCCGACGAGCTCGAAGATGCCGGCGGCGTCGTCCAGCCGGGGCCGCCTGATGGTGTGCATGATGCCGATTGTCCCGAACCCGATCCCGAACCGCTCCTCCTTTTCCGCGCGGCGGCCGGAGGCGGACCGGGGCCGCCCGTAGAATGAGGCCGACTTACCGGCCGTCAAGTCGAAAAGGTGCAGAGGTGCGCGAAGACACCCGATCCCGGATCCAGGAGATCGCCCTGCGGCGCTTCACGGAGCAAGGGTACGAAGCGACCTCGCTGCGCGAGATCGCCGAGGAGCTCGGGGTGACGAAGGCCGCACTCTACTACCACTTCAAGACCAAGGACGACATCGTCGCCAGCCTGGTCGAGCAGCGGCTGAGCGAGCTGGAGGAGCTGCTCGCCTGGGTGCGGAGCCGGCCGAAGACGGCGCGGACGCGCCGCGAGTTCGTCGAGCGGTACGCCGCCGGCGTGCGCGCCACCCGCCACCACGGCATCGCCCACTTCCTGGAGCGCAACCAGACGGCGCTGCGCGACCACCCGACCCTGATCGAGATCCGCGAGCGGCTGATGGAGCTGGCGTCGGAGTTCACCGAGCCCGGCGCGAGCGCCACCCAGCGTGTCAGTCACTCGCTGGCGCTGTTCGCGCTGCACTCCGGCAAGTGGCTGATGAACGAGGACGAGCTGTCGGAGGAGGAGATCCACCAGGCGACCGTCGAGGTGGCGCTCCGGCTGCTGGAGACCTGAGCGGTTTCGGCCTTACGCCGCCTATACGGACGATTGGGGCGGGATTTTCGGGGCAGTGGCTCGTCACGCATCCATATTGGAGGAGACGTGGTGGAGGCTACGATAGCGCTCCGATTGCCCAGGGATGCGGCGAGCGTGCCGCTGATCAGGCAGCTGCTGGACGGCACGCTGCGCTCGCTCGGCGTCGAACCACAGGTACGCGACGACATCGAGCTGATGCTCACCGAGGCGTGCTCGAACGTCATCAAGCACGCGGGGCCCAGCGACGACTACACCGTCAGCGCGTCCGTCCACGATCACCTGTGCGTGATCAAGGTGGTCGACACCGGCAACGGCTTCGACCCGCGCAAGATGCTCGACCCCGACCAGGGGTCCGAGCACGGGCGCGGCCTGCAGATCATGCGCGCACTCGCCGACGACGTCCGCTTCACCAACCGGCGCGAGCACGGCGCCGTCGTCTGCCTGGAGAAGCGCCTGCGCTACGCCCCCGGCGCGGCCGGCCAGCACCTGACCGCCACCTGACCCCCTCACCTCCGGCCGGACACGCTCTTCTCAGACTCCCCCAGCTGGAGACGGCGGCGGATCCTGGGCGCGTGCCGGCTGAGCGTGGCCCGCCTGCGCTCCGGCACCCCCTCCCCGCACAACTTCAGCTCCAGCCCGGCCCCCGCGCTCGAATGAGCCGCCTCGACCGGCTTCGCCTCCCGTCCGGGCCCCGCGTCCGGCCCCGGCGGGGGCGCCGTTTCCGGCCCCGCGGGAGTGCTCGCCGTTTCCGGCCCCGCGGGAGTGCTCGCCGTTTCCGGCCCCGCGGCCGTGCCCAGCGCGGGCTTGGACGGGGGCGCCGTAGCCGTCGCCGGACCCTCCTCTTCGGAAGGCCGCGGCCGCGCCGCTTGGGCAGGGCGGGCCGCGGAGTAGGACTGGAGCAGGCGGTGGAGGCGGAGGCGGGCGGTGCGCCAGCGGGCCATCGAGGCGGCCAGCCCGAGCAGCACGAGCATGGCGACCGCCGAGATGAGCAGCACCGCGAGGACGATGAGGATGAGGACGACCGTCAGGGTCCCGATCAAGCCGAGCACTGTCATCATTTGCCGGACAGTGCCCGCCCACCAGTGCTTTATGCCATGAATTGAAGATAGATCGGGCTTACTTCGACCCGCCGTCGAGCTGCTCGGGCCACCCCGGCAGGAGATCGAGCCGCCGCAGGATCACACCCTCGCGCAACGCCCACGGGCACACGTCGAGCCGGTCCACCTCGAACAGGTCCATCGCCGCGTCCGCCACCAGCGCCCCCGCGGCGAGCTGCGCGGCCCGCCCCTGCGACACCCCCGACAGGCGGGCCCGCGCGGCCGCCTCCATGGTGGTGAGCTTGGCCGCCCAGTCGGCCATGTCGTGGCGGGACAGCGAGCGGGTGACGTAAGGGCCATCGCCGGAGGGCGCCGCGCCGGCGATCCTGGCGAGCTGCTTGAAGGTCTTGGAGGTGGCGACGGCGCGGTCGGGGCGGCCGTACCGCATGACGTCGCCGACCGTGCGGGCGATCTCGGCGCGTACGTGCTTGCGCAGGCTCCGCACCTCCTCGGCGGAGGGCGGGTCGGCGGTGAACCAGCCGCGGGTCAGCCGCCCGGCGCCGAGCGGCAGCGAGACGGCGGCGTCGGGCTCCTCGTCCACGCCCGCGGCGATCTCCAGCGAGCCGCCGCCGATGTCGAGGGCCAGCAGCCGCCCCGACGACCAGCCGAACCACCGCCGCACGGCCAGGAACGTCAGCCTGGCCTCGTCAGGCCCCGACAGCACCGCGATGTGCACGCCGCAGCGCCGCTCGACCTCCGCCAGCACCTGCTCGCCGTTGGCGGCCTCGCGTACGGCGGAGGTGGCGAAGCACAGCAGGTCCTCCACGCCCTTGTCCTCGGCGATGCGCACGGCCTCCTCGACGAAGCCGCCGAGCCGCTCGACGCCCTCGGGGCCCAGGTTCTGGTCCTGGTCGAGGTGTTCGGTCAGGCGCAGCTCGTCCTTGTGGGAGTAGGCGGGCATCGGCCTGGCGCCGCGGTGGGCGTCCACGACCAGTAAATGGACGGTGTTCGAGCCGATGTCCAGCACGCCGAGTCGCATGGGGAAACGCTACCGTCCTGCGGCTTTCGCGCGGCGACCCGGCCGACCAGGACGGCCGCGTGATCGCGGGCCCGCTCCAGGCACTACCCTTCCTGATGGCATGACACGTTTGGGGGACCTTTGAGCGCTTGTTGTGGCCCGAGCAGGGAGGGCACCGCCGGGCCGTACCAGGAAGCCGTCCAGATCACCCGCAGGAAGCCCGTGCTGCGCGGGATGGTACGCATTCCCGGCGGAACGTTCCTCATGGGCGGCGACGATCCGGACGGCCGGCCCGAGGACGGCGAGGGGCCGGTGCGCGAGGTACGCGTCGATCCGTTCCTCATCGACCCGGCCTGCGTGACGAACGCGCAGTTCGCCACGTTCGTCAAGGACACCGGTTACGTGACGGAGGCCGAGCGGATCGGCTGGTCGTTCGTGTTCGCCCAGTTCGCCTCCGCCGGGGTGATGGACGCGAGCGTGCCCGGCGCGCCCTGGTGGGCCGGCGTCGAGGGCGCGACGTGGCGCTCCCCAGAGGGCCCCGGCTCGTCGATCGGCGACCGCCAGAACCACCCCGTCGTGCACGTGTCGTGGAACGACGCCCTCGCGTACGCCACCTGGGCCGGCAAGCGGCTGCCCACGGAGGCCGAGTGGGAGATGGCGGCCAGGGGCGGGCTGGAGCGCAGGCGCTACCCGTGGGGCGACGAGCTGGCCCCGAACGGCCGGCCGCGCTGCAACATCTGGCAGGGCCGCTTCCCGACCGCGCCGAGCAAGGGGACGATGCCGGTCAAGTCGTTCCAGCCGAACGGCTACGGGCTCTACAACGTCGCCGGCAACGTGTGGGAGTGGACGGCCGACTGGTGGGGCACCGAGTGGCAGCCGTACGCCGACAACCCGCTCGGACCGGCCGGCGGCACGGCGAAGGTGATCAGGGGCGGCTCGTACATGTGCCACGACTCCTACTGCAACCGCTACCGGGTGGCGGCGCGCACGTCGAACACGCCCGACTCGTCCACCGGGCACACCGGCTTCCGCTGCGCGGCCATAGTCTGAGCCCATGTCACGAACCCTGCGACTGTTGATCACCGGCGGCGGCACCGGTGGTCACACCTATCCGGCCCTGACGACCCTGTCGGCCGTCCAGCGACGTCAGGTGCCGCACGACGTGCTCTGGGTGGGCACCGCCAACGGCCTCGAGGCCCGCATCACGGCCGAGCACGGCATCCCGTTCAAGGCGATCACCACGGGCAAGCTGCGCCGCCGCCCCAACCTCAAGGAGCTGGGCACCAACATCGCCGACGTGTTCCGCATCCCGATCGGGGTCCTGCAGGCGGTCGGGCACGCCGCCCGCTACCTGCCCGACGTGGTGCTGTCGACGGGGGGTTACGTGGCGGTGCCGATCGGGGTGGCGGCCAAGCTGATCCGCAGGCCGCTGGTGATGCACGAGCAGACGACCGTGGTGGGCCTGGCCAACCGCATCCTGTCGCGGCTGGCGACCCGCATCGCGCTGTCGCACGAGTCGTCGCTGGACCATCTGCCCGCCTCGGCCCGCAAGAAGGCCGTGGTGACGGGCAACCCGATCAGGCCGGAGCTGCTGCAGGGCAACAGGGCGGCGGCCTACGACCTGTTCGGGCTGACCTTCGAGGTGCCGCTGATCTACGTGACGGGCGGCGCGCAGGGCAGCAAGCAGATCAACACGCTGATCGCGGAGATCCTGCCGCGGCTGCTGCCGCACGCGCAGATCGTGCACCAGTGCGGGCCCGCCTGGATCGACCAGATGCGGGCCGTGCCGCTGCCGCCCGACCTGGCCGACCGCTACCATCCGGTGCCGTACGTCGGGAGCGAGCTGGCCGACCTGTTCGCCGCGGCCGACGTGGTGATCTCGCGCAGCGGGGCGGGCACGGTGTCGGAGCTGACCGCCATCGGCAAGCCGTCGGTGCTGATCCCGCTCATCCCGACCGGCGGCGACGAGCAGCGCAAGAACGCCGGCTACCTGGCCTCGGCGGGGGCGGCGCGGGCGCTGCTGGAGCCGCGTCCCACGGGCGAGATGCTGCTGGCCGAGCTGATGCCGCTGCTGGCCGACCCCGGGCTGCGGCAGACGATGGGGCAGGCGGCGGCCGGGCTGGGCCGCCTCGACGCCGCCGAGGTGCTGTGCGACCTGCTGCTGGAGACCGCCGGTCACGGCGCTCCCGAGCTCTACAGCCGGCGCTAGCGAGCCGGCGCCGGCGAGCCCCAGCCGGCGAGCCCCTGCGATCGGGCTCAGGCGCCCATGTCCGTGCGCGCGCCCGGGCCAGGGCCGGGCTCGCGGGTAACGGGTCGAGGGCGCGGAACGCCTCGCGGGCGGAGCTGACGCTCCGCCTCAGCGCCTGTTCCAGCCGGTCGGCGTCCGCGGCCAGGCGCTCCAGTTCCGGCACGGCGAACCCGTCGGCGCCCGTCTCGGCCACGAGTTCCTCGTACTGGTGCATGCGCCCGCGCAGCTCCTCGATCTGGTGGTGGGCCACGTACGCGCGCTCGGCCTCGGTGACGTTGGCGGCGTAGCGTTCGAGTGCCTCGACCCGGGCGAGCACGGCCTCCTCGCTGTTGTCGAGCGCGCGGGCGAGCGGCTCGGCCACGGCCGCCACCTCGGGGGTGAGGCCCCGCGAGACGGTCTCCCTGTGCTTGGTGCGCAGGGCCGACAGCTTGGCCAGCAGCCGGGCGATCTCCCACTCCTGGGCGGGCAGCATGACGGCGTTGCGCACGTCGTCGAGCAGCCCGTCGGTGTTGACGCGGGAGCCGGTCACGGTGGCGATGGCGCGCTGGGCACGTTCCAGCAGGCGGGCGGCCGATTCGTCGAGGTCGCTCGTGAGCACGTAGCGGCCCTCGTACCAGCGCAGCTGCTCGTAGACCTCGCGCTCGTAGTCGGCCTCCTCGTCGTCGGTCAGGTCGTTGCGCGCGAACAGCACGATGACCAGCGGGATGCCGGCCACGACGAGCAGCAGCAGGTTGACGCCGATGCGCAGGGCGCCGAGGCCCAGCATCAGGCCGAGGAGGGCCACCGTGCCGATGGACATCGCGGTGCGGACCCGCCGGCTGGAGACGTGCGGCCGCGGCTCGGGGACCCAGCCGGCGCGCATCTTGAGCAGGACCCCGCGGCTTTCCCTGAGCAGCTGGGCGTCGTCGGGCGGCACACCTGGATCAATCACCATATCCGCCACAAATCCGGATCCTAAGCTACGTCAGTCATCAAGGTGGCGAAAAGCTTCATGCGCGGAGCTGACGCTGTCGCGTAACGCCTGCTCCAGGCGGTCGGCGTCGTCGGACAGCCGGCTCAGCTCCGGCACCCCGGCCCCGTCGGCGCCCGTCTCGGCCAGCAGCTCCTCGTAGCGGTGCAGCTTGGCGCTGAGGCGTTCGATCTGGCTGCGGGCGCGGTAGGCGCGCTCGGCGTCGGCGACATGGCCGGCGTACCGCTCCAGGGCCTCCACGCGCGCCAGCACCGCCTTCTCGCTGCTGTCGAGCGCCCGCCCCAGCGGCTCCGCCACGGCCGCCACCTCGGGGGTGACGCCCTCCGCGACGACCTCCTGGTGCTCGGCGCGCAGCTCCGACAGCTTGGCCACCAGCCGGGCGATCTCCCACTCCTGGGCGGGCAGCATCACGCCGTTGCGCACGCCGTCCAGCAGGCCCTCGGCGTGCACGTGGGAGGACATGACCTGGTCGATGGCGGTCTGAGCGCGCGACAGCAGGGCCCTGGCGGGCTCGTCGAGGCGGTCGCGCAGCACGTACCGGCCCTCATGACGGCGGGCGAGCTCGTAGACCTCGCGCTCCAGCGCGTTGCGCCGCTCCACCTGCGCGTCGGGTCTGGGCTTGAGCAGGACGGCCACCATGAGCAGGGCCGACCCCGTCATGATCACCACGAAGGGGGTGTAGCGCTCGGCGGTGAACAGCACGAGCCCGTACATCGCCGCGATGAGCGCCGTCACGGCCGCCGCCAGCCGGGCGGCGCGCGCCAGCGGGGCGCGGCCGCGATCTGGCGGCGCCCAGCCGGCGCGCATCCGCAGCAGCAGCTTGCGGTTGTCGCGGAGCAGCGTCCCGACGTCGTCGGGCACGGACGGATCGACGATCACCTTCGCATATCGTCCGGCCACGTTCTGAGTCCTTCGTACTGATCCTTGGTACGTCTTCCCGTCCGGTCGTCAGCTCTCCAGGTAGCGGAACGCCTCATGGGCGGACTTCACGCTGCGGCGTAAGGTGCGCTCAAGCACGTCGGCGTCCTGCGACAACCGGTCGATCTCCGGCACGGCCAGCTTGTCGGCGCCCGACTCGGCGAGCAGCTCCTCATAGCGCGGCAGCCGGGCGCGCAGCTCCTCGATCTGGCTGCGGGCGTGGTAGGCGCGCTCGGCCTCGGCGACATGGCCGGCGTACCGCTCCAGCGCCTCCACCCTCGCCACCACCGCGGCCTCGCTGCCGGCCAGGGCTCGTTCGAGCGGCTCGATCACCGCCGCCACCTCCGGCGCGATGCCTCTGGCCAGCAGGTCGCGGTGCTCCAGCCGCAGCGCCGACAGCTTGGCGAGCAGCCGGGCGATCTCCCACTCCTGGGCGGGCAGCATCGTGGCGTTGCGGGCGTCGTCCAGCAGCCCTTCGGCGTTGACGTGGGAGCGCAGCACCGTGCCGATCGCGCGCTGCGCCCTGGCCAGGACGGCCGCGGCCTCCGGGTCGAAGTCCTCGGGAAGCAGGTAGCGGCCGTCGTACCAGCGGGCCTGCTCGTAGACCGCGCGCTCCTGGGGGCGGTGGTCGTCCTCGGCGACCTCGCTCATGGACGCGATCTTGACCAGGACGATGAAGACGTACGTGCCGAGCAGCACGAAACCGGCGGCGGCGTACCGGGAGGCCAGCAGCACCGCCATCAGGGCGATCACGACCGGCGTGGCGGCCAGCAGCAGCGCGCTCGACGGCGTGCGGCGGCGCGCCGGGGCCACCTCGGCGGGCGGCACCCATCCGGCCTTGATCCTGGACAGCAACGGGGCGTTCGCGCGCAACAGTCCGGCCACCTCCGGCGGAACCGCCGGATCTACGACCACACCCACGTTCTGTCCTGGCACCCTGGCGCCCCCAACGCTCGTGATATTGGGATATTACGTTCGTTTCTGCCCAGGTGTCAGCCTCCGGAAGGTCAGTCCAGGGAACCACCAGTTCCGATCACCCAGCACCTCCATCGCCGCGGGCACCAGCACCAGCCGCACCACCGTGGCGTCGACCAGCACCGCGATGGCCAGCCCCACCCCCATCACCCGCAGCGCGCGATCATCGAAGGCGCCGAACGCGGCGAACACACAGAACATGATGGTGGCCACGGAGGTGATGACCGCCGCGGTCCGCGCGAGCCCGTCGGCGACCGCGCGGGTGTTGTCCCGGTCCTTGAGATACTCCTCCCTGATCCGCGACAGCAGGAACACCTCGTAGTCCATGGACAGCCCGAACATGATCGTGAACAGCATCATCGGCACCCATGCGTCGATCGGGCCCGCCGTGCCCTGCCCCAGCACGTCGAACTGGAACACCGCCACCACCACCCCGTAGGCGGCCCCGATGGACAGCAGGTTCACCACGATCGCCTTCAACGGCACCACCAGACTTCTGAAGACGGGCACGAGCAGCACGAAGGCCGCCAGCAACACGGCACCGACCACCCACGGCAGCCGGTCGGCGGTGTGCTCGGCGTAGTCGGCGGCGGCAGCGGTGGAGCCCGACACGAGGACGGGCGCGGGCAGTTCGGCGCGCAGGCGATGGATGAGCTGCTCGGTCCGCTCGTCCTGCGGCCCGGTGGCGGGGATCACCAGCGCGACCCGTCCTCCCGCGTACTCGCGCACCCCCGCCGCGGGCGCCTGCGCGGCGCCGTCTCCTGCGGGAGACGCTGGGGCGGTGCCGTCCGCCGCGGGAGACTCCGGCGCGGCGCCGTCTCCTGCTTCGGGTGCCCGGTCGGCGCCGTTCTCTGCGGGGATCA
This sequence comes from Nonomuraea sp. NPDC049504, assembly GCF_040676845.1. Lineage (NCBI taxonomy): Bacteria > Bacillati > Actinomycetota > Actinomycetes > Streptosporangiales > Streptosporangiaceae > Nonomuraea > Nonomuraea sp. NPDC049504. The sequence goes on along the minus strand of NZ_JBFAPT010000042.1, from coordinate 41,300 downwards.
CCTGTGCGACGCCGGGTGTGGCGGCCGCCTGGCGGACGGCCGCGCGTAGCTCGGCCGCCGCCGTGGCGGGCGCGGCCAGGACGAGCGGGCCGGCCATGCCGGGGCCGAAGCCCTGGGCGAGCAGGTCGTGCGCCCTTCGCGTGGTGTCGGTGACCGGCCGGTTGCCCGCGTCGGACCAGCCGACGCGCAGCTGGGTGGCGGGCAGGGCCAGCGCGACGAGCGCGACCAGCGCGATCGCTCCCGCCGTCCAGGGACGGCGTTGCACGACCTTGCTCCACCGGTACGACCACGGCACGCTCCGAGCCGCCCGCCCGGGCAGCGCGAACCTGTCGATCCGCGTCCCGATCATGACCAGCAGCGCCGGGAGCAGGGTGAGCGAGGCGAGCAGCACCATGACCACCCCGCACCCGGCCGCCAGCGCCACCCCACCGCCCAGGGAGGGGCCGAGGAGGAGGATGCCGGCCCCGGTGGCGATCACGATCAGCCCGGCGAACGACACCGACCGCCCCGCCGTCCGCATGGCCCGCTCGACCGCCCCCTCGACCCCCACCACTCCCCCGGCCCCATCGGCTGCGGCGAGTTCGGTGCGGAAGCGGGTGACGATCAGGAGGGCGTAGTCGATGCCGACGCCGAGGCCGAGCATGATCGTGAGGTAGACGCCGAAGCCCGGTGTGCTGACGAGGTGGCTCAGCAGGCCGTACGTCGCGGCGCCGCACGTCACGCCGACGATGCCGATCACCAGGGGGAGGGCGGCGGCGATGAGGGAGCGGAAGGCGACCAGCAGCACCACGGCGGCGGCCAGCAGGCCGAGGCCCTCGGTGACGCCTCCCGGGGTGACGTCGGCGAAGTCGCCGCCGGACAGTTCCACGGTGAGGGCCGTCCCGGCGGGCGGCGCGAAGGCGTCCCTGACGTCTCTGATCGCCTGGGCGGCGGCCTGGTCCGGGTAGTGGAGCGGGATGGAGGCGATGGTGCCGTCCTGGGAGACGCGCCGCTCCTCCATGGCGGCCTGCGCGCCGGGGACGGCGTCCACGCGGGCGGCCAGGCCGGTGAGCGCGGCGCGTACCGGGGCGGACTCGATCCCGGACGGGGCGGAGACGACCAGCGCGCCCGGCGCCTCCTCCGCGGCCTCCCCGAGGAACGCGGCGGCCTGCCGGCTCTCGGAGCCGGGCAGCGTGAAGTCGTCGTCCGAGGGCCCCGGCCAGGTCGCGGCGGCTCCGGCGAGCGCGGCCACGAGCGCCAGCCAGAGCACCATGACCAGGCGTCTGTGACGGATGCAGAATCGGATCATGCCGCGACCGTAGAAAGCGCACCCGCCGAAGGTCGTCACCCTGACGCGGTCGCTCACCTGCACCTTCCGCGGTAGCAGCGGATGCGGTCGTCGCCCGCCCTTCCGCAGCACCTGCGGGTGAGGTCGTCCCCCGCTCTTCCGGGTGGCTGCGGGTGCGGTCGCCGGCCGCCCTTCCGCAGCGCTCCCGGTGTCTCGGACCCGCCCGCGCTCCCCGACGCGGCCACCCGGCTCCACCTTTCGTGGGGTCCGGAGTGGTGGGGTCAGGTGCCCGGGCGGATCAGGCCGGTCTCGTAGGCGAGGACGACCAGCTGGGCGCGGTCGTGGACGGCCAGTTTGGTCATCATGCGGTTGACGTGGGTCTTGACCGTGTGCGGGCTCATGGCCAGGTCCTCGGCGATGCGGGCGTTGGTGAGGCCGCGGCCGACGCGGGCCAGGACCTCGCGTTCGCGGCCGGTCAGCGGGGCGAGGCGGCCGGTGTCCAGGGCGGCGGGGCGGGCGGTGAACTCCTCGATGAGCCGCCGGGTGACACCGGGCGACAGCAGGGCGTCACCGCGGGCGGCGACCCGTACGGCGTGGCGGATCTCGGCCGGCTCCGCGTCCTTGACCAGGAAGCCGCTGGCGCCGGAGCGCAGCGCCTCGTACACGTACTCGTCCAGGTCGAACGTGGTGACCACGACGACCCGCACGCCGGTCGCCGTCAGCGCTCGGGTGGCGGCCAGGCCGTCGAGCTCGGGCATGCGGATGTCCATGAGCACGACGTCGGGACGCAGCCGCCGCGCCTCGCGGACCGCCTCCGCGCCGTCGGCGGCCTCCCCCACCACGCGGAGGTCGTCCTCGGTGTCGAGCAGCGCCCGCAGCCCGGCGCGGACGAGCGGCTGGTCGTCGGCCAGCAGGACGGTGATCATGTGGGCAGCCTGGCGGTGACGCGGAACCCGCCGCCGGGGGCGTTCCCCGTGGTCAGCCGGCCGCCCAGGGCGGCGACCCGCTCGGCCATGCCGGTGAGCCCGTGCCCGCGCCGCACCGGCTCGTCCCCCAGCCCGTCACCCGGCCCGTCACCCGGCCCGTCACCCGGGCCGTCAGCCGGGCCGTCCTGGCTGGGCGGGCCGGGCGCGGCGGCCTCCGAGGGGATGCCGCGGCCGTCGTCCTCCACCTGGACGGTCACCGCCCCCGGCTCGTACGTCAGCCGCACGGTGGCCGCGCCGGCGCCGGCGTGCCGCATCGTGTTGGTCAGCGCCTCCTGGACCACCCGGTAGACGGTCAGGTCGGCGGCCGGAGGGAGGGGACGGCGCTCGCCCTCCACGTCGAAGGCCACCGGCAACCCGGCCGTCTCCAGCAGCCGGGGCAGCTGCGCGGACCCCGGCTGGGGCGCGTGCCCGGACGCGCCGGGACGCAGCACGCCGAGCACCGCCTTCATCTCGCCCAGCGCCTGCCTGCTGGAGGTGCGGATCACCTGGAGGGCGGCGGCGGCCTCGGGCGGGCCGCCGACGCGCTCGACGGCCTCGGCGGCGACGGCGGCGTGCAGGGCGATGACGGAGACGGTGTGGGAGGTGACGTCGTGCAGCTCCCTGGCCACCCGCAGCCGCTCCTCCTGGGCCCGGCGCAGCGCCTCCTCCTCCCGGGTGCGCTCGGCCTGGGCGGCGCGCCGCTCCACCTCCCGCGTGTACGCCCGCCGCGCCCGCGACACCTCGGCCGGCTGCGCCACCACCAGCACGAGCAGCAGCCACACGAGCACGGCGAGCGCGACGTCGGCCTCCATCCGCGCGAGCGCCGCCACCACGGGCACGGCCACCAGGAACGCCGCCCCGGCCCACCCGGCGGCCCTGCGCCCGGCGGCGATGGCCGAGAACAGCGCGATCAGCGCGGGCACCGGCCAGAGCGCGATCGCGTACCCCCGAAAGAAGATCACCGCCGCCGCGACCGCGCACACGGCGAGCGCCAGGCCGGGCCGCCTGGGCAGCGGCGCGAGCCCGAGCGCCGTGGCGGCGAGCAGCGCGTGGCCGAGCAGGTCGAGTGGCCGGGCGTGCGGCTGGTTGCCGTAGGCCATGATCGTGGAGGCGTGCACGCTCACGGCCATGATGAGCACGAGGGCGGTGGTCCGCATACCGGCACCGTAATGCCCGCTTTCCGGCCCGCGCGATACCGCCGTCGCCGTACGAGCGGTACCGCACATGACGTACGTCATACGCCCCAGGCTGACGCACGGCACTACCTGCGGCCCCGCCCGCCCGGCGAAGGTGGGCGCATGAAGGGAAACGCGCTGGAGCTGAAGGCCGTGACCAGGGCGTACGGCCAGGTCACCGCGCTCGGCGGCGTCGATCTGGACGTCGCGGAGGGCGAGACGGTGGCGGTGCTGGGCCCGAACGGGGCCGGCAAGAGCACGTTGCTGTCCGTCGCGCTGGGCCTGCGCGCCCCCGACGCGGGCACGGCCACGGTGCTCGGAGGGGCGCCGCTGGAGGCGCTGCGGACGGGCCGGGTCGGGGTGCTGCCGCAGGAGTCGGGGCTGCTGGAGGACGTGCGGGTGGGCGAGCTGGTGTCGGCGGTCGCCGGGATGTACCCGGGGCGGCCCGATCCCGGGCGGGCGCTGCGCGCGGCGGGGATCGAGGAGCTGGCCCGGCGTCCCGTCGGCCGGTTGTCAGGGGGGCAGCGGCAGCGGGTGCGGTTCGCGTTGTGCGTGGCGGGCGATCCGGAGCTGCTCGTGCTGGACGAGCCGACCGTGGGGCTGGACGTCACGGGCCGCCGCGCCCTGTGGCAGGAGATCAGGGCGAGGACCGCGCGGGGGCGTACCGCCGTCTTCGCCACCCACTACCTGACCGAGGCCGACGACTACGCCGACCGGATCGTGCTGCTGGCCGGCGGGCGGGTCGTCGCCGACGGGACGCCGGCCGAGGTGAAGGCGCTGGTCGGCGGCAACGAGGTGCGGTTCGCGCTCGGCGGCGCCGACCCGGCCGAGCTGGAGGGCCTGCCCGGCGTGCGGCACGTCAGCGTGACGGGCCGCGACGTGCGGCTGCGGACCGGCGACTCCGACGCGACGCTGCGGGCCCTGTTCGCCGCCTGCGCCGACGTCAGGGACGTGCGGGTGGAGAGCGTGGATCTGGAGAGCGCGTTCGTGACGCTGACGGGAGGGCGGGACTGATGGGGTCGTATCTCAGGCTGGAGCTGGTGCGCGGGCTGCGCAACCCGGTGTCGCTGCTCATGCTGACGCTCTTCCCGCTGGGCCTCTACCTGCTGTGGACCAAGGTGCTCACCGTGGTGCCGCAGGACCGGATGGACGACTTCGCGGCGTACTCGATGGTGTCGATGGCGACGTACGGCGCCATGGGCGGCGCGCTGTTCATCGGCGGCGCCATCGCGCTGGAGCGCGGCAAGGGCTGGCTCGACCAGCTCGCGGTGACCCCGCTGCCCGCGTCGGGCTACGTGACGGCCAAGCTGCTGAGCGGCGCGGCGACGGTGCTGCCGAGCATCCTCACCGTACTCGCCGCGGGGGCGTTGCTGTCGGGCGTGCGGCTGCCGGCCGGGACCTGGCCGCTGCTGGTGGTGCTGATCTGGGCGGGGGTGCTGCCGTTCGCGGCGCTGGGGGTCGCCTTCGGCTACACGCTGAAGGGGCAGGTCGCGACCTTGGCCCTGATGGTGGTCTATTTCGCCATGTCGGTGCTCGGCGGCCTGTGGCTGCCGGTCGAGGCCATGCCGGCCGGGATGCGGGCGGTGGCCGAGCTGAGCCCCGCCCACCAGGCCGGGTCGCTGGGCTGGCGGGCGCTCGACGGCCTCCCGCCGACCGGGACCTCGCTCGCCGTGCTGATCGGCTGGACGCTGCTCTTCTGCGCGCTGGCCGGATGGCGTTACCGTCGGGCACTGTGACCTCGGTGCGGGAGTTCGACTTCAGCAGGGGCCGGGCGGCGGCGAGGGCCGGGGCGTGCGCCTGGCTGCTGCTGATCGTCTGGCCGCTGTGGGTGTTCGCGGGAACGGGCCCTGACCCGCTACGGGTGGTGGCGGTGCTGGGCGGGGTCGCGGTGTTCGCGGCCTGCTGGGTGCGGATCATGTGGCGGATGCTCAGCCACCGGGCCACGACGCCGGACCCGCTCGCGCTGGCGGGGCTGGCCGGCGCGGGGCTGGCGCTGCTGCCGCTGTTCGGGGCGCCGTGGGCGTACGTGTCGTTCGTGTACGCGGTCAGCGCCTGCGCCGCGACCCTGCGCACCCCGGCCTTCGCCGCCTCCGTGGCCGCGATCGCCGGGGTGGAGGCGGCGGCGCTGCTGTCCTTCGGCGTGCCGTTCACGGGGGTCTGGTGGGTGCCGCTGGTCATCGTCGTGCAGGCCGTCACCGTGCACGGCATGCGGAACATGGGCCTGCTGGTGGCCCGGCTGGACGCGGCCAGGGCCGAGGTCGCCCGGCTGGCGGTCGAGAACGAGCGGCTGCGCTTCGCCCGCGATCTGCACGACACGCTGGGGCACACCCTGACCGCGATCACGATCAGGAGCCAGCTCGCCGCCCGGCTCGCCCCGGCCGACCCGGTCCGGGCCGCCGCTGAGATGGGCGAGGTGGAGGGGGCCGCGCGGCAGGCGCTCGACGAGATGCGGCAGGCGGTCACGGGCTACCGGGCGGCGTCGCTGGCGCAGGAGCTGGAGGGGGCGGCGCGCAACCTGGCGCTGGCCGGGATCGAGGTAACCGTCTCGCCCGCCGACCGGCCCGTCCCCGCCGCCGCCGAGACCCTGCTCGCCTGGTCCGTACGCGAGGCCGCCACGAACGTCCTGCGCCACAGCCGCGCCCGCCGCTGCCGCGTCAGCCTGCGCGCGGACGAGACGTGCGCCGAGGTGGAGATCGTGGACGACGGCCGCGCCCGCCGGAGCACCGGGGACAGCGCCCTGGGAACCGGGAACGGGCTGGCCGGGCTGGCCGAGCGGGTCGGGGCCGCGGGCGGGCGCGTGGAGGCCGGGCCGCTGCCCGGCAGCGGCTACCGGCTGCTGGTGCGCGTGCCGCTGGAGGCAGGGCCGGAGACGGGAACCGGCTCCGGGGCGGGTTCCGGGGTGGAGGCGGCGTGATCCGGGTGCTGCTCGCGGATGACCAGGAGCTGGTCAGGGGTGGCCTGGCCGCGCTGCTCTCGCTGGAGGACGACATCGAGGTGGTGGCCGAGGCCGGGCGCGGTGACGAGGTGCTCGCGGCGGCGCGGGAGCATGAGCCCGACGTCATCCTGCTCGACATCGAGATGCCGGGGATGTCCGGCCTGGCGGTGGCCGAGGAGTTGCGGGGTCATCGGGTGGTGATCGTCACGACGTTCGGCCGGCCCGGCTATCTCAGCAGGGCGCTCGACGCGGGCGTGGCCGGTTACGTGGTCAAGGACGCCCCCGCCGCCGAGCTGGCCGCCACCGTACGCCGGGTGATGGCCGGCGAGCGGGTCATCGACCCCAAGCTGGCCGTGACCGCGCTGACCACCGGCCCGAGCCCGCTCACCCAGCGGGAGGCGGAGGTGCTGCGGGTGGCGGCGGACGAGCCCACGGTGGCGGCCATCGCCCGGCGGCTGTTCCTCACCGAGGGCACCGTGCGCAACTACCTGTCGTCGGCGATCGGCAAGACCGGCGCGGCCAACCGCGCCGAGGCCGTCCGCGTCGCGGAGTCCCGCGGCTGGCTCTGACCCCCGCAGCGCCCCCCAGGCAGGCGTCAGTCGCCCTGCAACAGGGCGTTCTGGTGGATCTCCCACAGGGCCGTCTCCGGGATGCCCGCCTTGACCAGTTGCTCCCAGGTCGCCATCCGGTCGGCCGGGTCGTCGAGCAGGGTGCGCAGCAGGGGACGCAGGACGGCGCGGTCGCCGCCCTCCTCGTACCACATGGCGCCCAGGGCGCGGTACAGGGCGGGTGAGCGCACGCCGGCCGTCCGCATCAGCTCCTCGACGAGCGCGACCCGCTGGCGGAACGGCAGCGACTCGCCCGCCCCGAGCGCCCGCAGCAGCAGGTCGAGCAGCCGCCGGTGCTGCGGGTCGTGCCCCGTGGCGACCGCGGCGACGACGTCGCCCATGCCGATGGGCTCGGCGCCGCCGCCGAGCACGACGTCCTCACGGCCGTCCACGACGACGCGGCGGGCGGCGAGGGTGGTGACGAGGCCGGTCCAGCCCTCCTGGCCGAGCTGCCCCTTCCACAGGTGGGTGAGCGAGGACCAGCGTTCGAGCGCGTCGGGACCCGGCAGCAGGGCCGAGACCGAGACGGGCTGCTCGGACGCGGTGACGATGAGCAGGGTGAGGTTCGCCGAGTACGCCGCCAGGCGCCGCGTCAGCGGATGCCGGACGGGACGGAACCCGGTGAAGTGGCGGCGGGTCCGCTCGTGCAGGGCGCGGCGCAGCAGCCCGGTCAGCAGGTCGGCGCAGCGGGCCCGCACCACGGACGGCACCTCGGCCAGCAGCTCCAGGATGAACCCGACGGTCGGGCCGCGCTCGGCCAGGCAGGAGTGGGAGGTGACGGCGTACAGCAGGTCGTCGTCCACCGCCTGGACGATGGCGAGCGGCTCGTCCCCGGCCAGGCGGCGGCGCCGGTCGAGGTCGCGCAGCGCGTACATGGTGATCCAGGCGACGAGGAACTCGGCGAACGTGGAGTGCAGGAACGCGTGCCCACCCCGGCGGACGAAGAAGAACCGCTCGGTGGCCTTGCGCGCCCAGCCGCCCGGCGCGTCCTCGTCGCGCGGGTCGTCCTCGCCGCCGTGGCAGAGGGCGGGCAGGTCGCGTTCGAGCTGCTCGTCGGTGATGACCTGGCTGCCGCGGGCCAGCATGGACAGCGCGACCGCGCCGAGCAGCACCAGCTCCTGGTCGATGGCGACCCGGTGGGCGCCGCCCGTCTCGCGCTCGGTGTAGTCGCGCAGCAGCACCTCGTACAGGCGGGCGCGGCCGAGCGGGCCGTGGTCGCGCTGGAGCGCGTTGCCGCCGGCGTCGTAGAGGGCGAGCAGCAGCAGGAGCAGCGGCTGCCTGGCCATCTCGCCGTGGGCCAGCGCCGCCTCGGGAGGCAGCGGGGTCAGGTCGCGGCGGGCGAGCAGGGCGCGGTTGGCCTGGTCCCAGACGTCGAGCCACTGGCGTACCTGGTCGTCGTCGAACGGCCGCAGCTCCAGGGCGAGCAGCCCGTCGGGGAAGCGGACCCGGTCGGCCACCACCGTCCTGCTGGTGACGACGACCGCGACGGGCCGGCCCAGCTCGGCCTCTCTGACCTGGAACTCGCGTACGTGCTCCAGGTAGTCGTAGCGGGCGGCGGCGCCCTGCACCAGCTCGTCGAACCCGTCGAGCAGGATGACCGGCATGGCGCCGTCGGCGGCGGCGACGAGGTCGGCGTAGGCCACCTCCTCCCCCAGCACCCCGGCCATGGCCTGCTCGATCTGCTCGGTGACGCCCGCCCGCGCCCGCACGCCGCGCAGCTCCACCCTGATCGGCAGGAACTCCGAGCGGGCCAGCCGCGCGGCCAGCACCTCGGTCAGCTTGGTCTTGCCCGAGCCCGGCTCGCCGAGCACGAGCAGCGGCACCTGGGTGGCGCGCAGCGAGGTGAGGTGGCCGACCAGGAACGCCTCGGCGTCGGCCAGCATCCGCTGCCCCTCCCACCAGCCGCGCAGCGCGGGCGTGGACTCCTGGGTCAGCTCGGCGACCCGGCAGCGCGGGCTCAGGTAGCCCTCGCCGAGCAGCGGCAGGTAGACGTCCTCGGGCAGCTTGCCGACCACGAGCAGCGGCTGGTCGAGGGCGTTGGCGGCCATCCTGACGCGGTGGATCATGGGACGGTCGCCCGCGCGGGGCGGCGCCAGCTCGGCCAGCAGCCAGGCCACCCTGGACAGCGCGGTGGCGGGCGGCGGCGGCTCGGTGACCAGGCTGCGCACCCCGAACTCGTGGCTCTCGAGCGCCAGCGACCGGTAGTCCTCGTCGTAGATGCGCAGCGCGTGCGCGGGCGGGCCGTCGGCGAGCAGGCGGGGTAGCTGGAGCTGGTCGTCCACGGGCAGCTCGTCCCACAGGGACAGGCCGCTCACGTACGCGGCCAGGCATTCCGACATGCGCAGGTAGGCACGTTCCACGGCGGCGCGGGTGTCGGCGTACGGGATGTGCGGCTCGGGGGTGGGCAGTCGGACCAGCAGCAGCTCGGCGACCAGCCGGGCGAAGCGCTCCGCGGTGGGGACGCCGCGGGAGATCTGCTCGGGCCGGTCGAGCCGGTCGAGCGTGAACGGCAGCTTGGCCTCGCCGAGCGCCTCGAAGTAGGCGGAGACCACGACGGCGGCGTGCGCGGCGGCCAGGCGGCGGGTGCGGGTGTGCCGGTCGACGCCCGCCCTCAGCTCGGGCAGGCGGCGTACGACGTCCTCGCCGTAGGCGACGATGGCGTCGCGCAGGCCGCGTAACCCGGCCGCGAGCTGGGGCCCGCCGGACAGGGCCCAGCCGGTGCGCTCGGCCGCCGACGCCAGCCCGATGACCTTGACGAGCCTGCCGTCCTTGCATCCGAGAATCCTCAGGGCGTCGGCGTAGCTCGGGGTTTCGATCATGGCCTTCTCCCGGGGGACTGGGGATGTCCCATCATGCGTTGTCCGTCCCGATCGTGCAGGCTGTTCGCCGGGATGGTCGGGAACCTGCGCGTCATGAACCCTTCAACGCCGTCTCGATCTCCGGCAGCGCCGCGGGATCCTCGATGGTGGACGGGGCGGTGTACGGGCGGCCGTCGGCGATGTCGCGCATGGTGGCGCGCAGGATCTTGCCCGATCGGGTCTTCGGCAGCCGGGACACCACGACGGCGCGGCGGAAGGCGGCGACCGGGCCGATGCGCTCGCGTACGAGGGCGGTCAGCTCCCGCTCGACCTCCCCGGGGTCGCGGTCCGCACCCGCCTTGAGCACCACGAACCCCATGGGGAGCTGGCCCTTCAGCTCGTCGGCGACGCCGATCACGGCGCACTCGGCGACGTCGGGGTGTGCGGCGATGACCTCCTCCATCGAGCCGGTGGACAGCCGGTGGCCTGCCACGTTGATGACGTCGTCGATGCGGCCCATGACATAGAGGTGGCCGCCGGCGTCGAAGTGGCCGCCGTCGCCGGTGAGGTAGTGGCCGGGGTAGCGGTCGAGGTAGGAACGAGCGAAGCGATCGGGGTCGCGGTAGAGGGTGGGCAGGGCGCCGGGCGGGAGCGGCAGCCTGACGGTGACCGCGCCTTCGACGCCGGGCGGGCAGTCGCGGCCGTCGGCGTCGAGGACGTGGACGTCCCAGCCCGGCACGGGCTTGGTGGGCGAGCCCGGCTTGATCGGCAGCGGCTCGATGCCGACGCAGTTGGCGGCGATGGGCCAGCCGGTCTCGGTCTGCCACCAGTGGTCGATGACGGGGATGCCGAGCAGGTCGGAGGCCCAGTGGTAGGTGTCGGGGTCGAGGCGCTCGCCGGCCAGGAAGAGGTGCCGCAGCCCTGACAGGTCGTACTTCTTCGCGAAGGCGCCGGAGGGGTCCTCCTTCTTGATGGCGCGGATCGCGGTCGGGGCGGTGAACAGCGTGCGCACGCCGTGCTCGGCCACCACCCGCCAGAACGCGCCGGGGTCGGGGGTGCCGACGGGCTTGCCCTCGTACAGGACCGTCGTGCAGCCCGCCAGCAGCGGCGCGTAGACGATGTAGGAGTGGCCGACCACCCAGCCGACGTCGGAGGCGGCCCAGTAGACCTCGCCCGGCGCGGCGCCGTACACGTTCGCCATGCTCCAGTGCAGCGCGACCGCGTGACCGCCGTTGTCGCGCACGACGCCTTTCGGCGCGCCCGTCGTGCCCGAGGTGTAGAGGATGTAGAGCGGGTCGGTCGCGGCCACGCTCACGCAGCCGGCCGGCTCGGCCGCCGCCACCGCCTCCGCCCAGTCGAGGTCGCGGCCCTCGGCCAGGCCGGCGCGGCACTGCGGCCGCTGCAGGATCACGCACCGCTCAGGCCGGTGCGCCGCCTGCTCCAGCGCGTCGTCGAGCAGCGGCTTGTACGCCACCACCCGGCTCGGCTCGATGCCGCACGACGCCGACAGCACCACCTTGGGCTGGGCGTGGTCGATGCGCACCGCCAGCTCCCTGGCCGCGAACCCGCCGAACACCACCGAGTGCACCGCGCCCAGCCGCGCGCAGGCCAGCATCGCCACCACGGCCTGCGGCACCATGGGCATGTAGATGACCACGGTGTCGCCGGCGGTGACGCCGAGGGCGCGGAGCATGCCCGCGGTCCTCGCCGTCTCCTCCAGCAGCTCCGCGTAGGTGTAGGTGCGGGTGACGCCGGTGACGGGACTGTCGTGGATGAGCGCGGGCTGATCGCCCCGGCCTGCCGCGACGTGCCGGTCGAGGGCGTTGTGGCAGGTGTTGAGCCGCCCGTCGGGATACCAGCGGCCGTCGGCGTACACGGTCCGCGGAGCCGTGTCCCAGTCGATGCCGCTTGCCGCCTCGCCCCAGAACGCCTCGGGCTGCTCGATGCTGCGCCGGTAGACCGCCTCGTAACCGCTCACTCGTCGATCAGAACAGCCGTGGGGCGATGGCGCAAGACGTGCCACGCGGGAGATCGGCGGGCCGTCGTGTGCGGTCGGCGGACGGGCGGCGGACGGGCGGCGGACGGGCGGTGGACGGGCGGTGGACGTCGCCGAGTCGCCGGTCCCGTCAGGTTCCCGTGGCGGGTGACAGGACCAGGCGGACGGCGAAGTTGCGGTAGCCGGCCCGCTCGAACGCGCGCGCCATCGGCACGTTGCCCACGTCGGTGTCGGCCACGATCCGCTGGACGCCGCGCTCGGCGTGGAAGCGGGTGATCTCGCCGAGCAGGTCGTCCACGTAGCCCCGGCCGCGCCGCTCCGGCACCACGCCGATGTAGCCGACCACGGGTCCCGCGTCGTTGGCCGACGGCAGCGCCACCCCGACGAGGTCGCCACCGTGGTCGCCGCCGTGGTCGCCGCCGTGGTCGCCGCCGTGGTCGCCGCCGTGGTCGCCGCCGTGGTCGTACGCCAGCCGCCACCAGCTCCGGTCGCCGCGCATGGACCGGTTGTCGCGCACGTCCTCGCGGGCCTGCGTCTCCGGGTCGGTGACGGCCAGTGCCTGGCGGGTGTGGAAGTCGAGCGTGCCCACCGCCACCCGCCGGAACGCCGCCACGAACGCCTCGTCGTCGTCATCGGCGCGGAACACCAGCCGCTTCGACGGCTCGGGCACCGGGGCGTCGCCGGCGGTCCAGGCGTAGCGCAGGCGTTCGAGCTCCTCGCTCAGCCCGGCCCGTCCCGCCGCCTCCCAGCGCCAGCCGATCGCCGCCCGCGCCTTAGGGTCGTCGCGCCAGCCGTTGAGCAGGAACACGTGGTACGCGGGCGCCTGCCCGTACGCGTCGTGGGCCCGGCGCAGCAGCTCGGCCGCCAGCCCGCGGCGGTCGGCCACGGCCGGATGGACGTACAGGCAGTCGAGCGCGAGCGGCCGGTCGCCGTCGGCGAAGCTCCACCAGACGGCGCGGGCCAGGATGTCGCCGGTGTGCTCGTCCTCGGCGAGCCAGATCCGGTCGTAGCGGTAGTTGCCGCTCTCCAGGAACGACAGCAGCCGCTCCGGATGGGACCAGCTGATCGACTCGTCGACGACGCAGCCGAGCAGGCGGTCTAGATCGTCCTCAGTGGCAGGACGGAAACGCATGAATCCTCCGACAAGCAGAAGCGGGCGCGGAGCGCGCCCATGGACGTGCTGGACACCTCTGCGCCTCCTTTCTTCCGACTTTTCGGCATCGGAGGGCACTCTAGCTGAAATATCGCGACAGGATGTTCGGGTGAGCTCCTACGACGACGACACACTGCCCCTGCAGCCCCCCATCAGGCTGCCCGCCGCGGCCACGCTCGCATCCTCCGTACGATCCGCGCCGCTCTTCGAGGAAGCGGCCGGTGAGCTGAAGCCGGACGCCGAGGACGCCGAGGTGCTCGGCATCTGGGCCGCGCACTGCCGCGAACGGCTGGCCGCCGACGAGGGGCTGCTGCTGGAGCTGATCAGGATGTTCCTGTCCAGGGAGCCGGTCACGGGCGAGCCGCCCGCCGCGCTGACGGGGCTCGGGCTGGTACGGCAGGAGGAGCCGTACACGCTGAGCTGGCTCGGCCTGTGGGTGGCGCGGCAGATCATCGCCGAGACCACCGGGCAGGAGATCCCCGTCATGGGCTCGCTCGCCGAGACGGACGCGGCGACGCTGCTGCACGGGCTGCGGGCGTACCCGGAGGCCGAGCGCGGCGAGGAGCTGGCCGGGTGGCTCAAGGACCGCGACCCCGCCGAGGCGGCGGACGAGCTGGCCGGCGCGCTCGCCTCGGTGAGCCCGCTGGCCCGCGCGGTCGGCGTGGAGGTGCTGTCCACGGCGCTCGGCGACACCGGGCGGCTGGCGCTGACCCGGCTGCTCGACCAGCCCAGGCTGGGCGCGGTGATCGCGGCGAGGACCGGGCGCGACAACCGGCGGCCCGCGCCCGAGGAGATCGCCTGGGTGCTGGTGGACATGGCGGCGGCGCTGCTGGAGTTCGGCGGGGAGATCGGGGAGGTGATCGAGTCGATGGCGATGGGCATGAACGCCGACGAGCAGGCGGGCACGATCGCCATCCTCGCCTTCGGCGACCACCCGTGGACGGGTCAGGTGCTGCGCGTCCTCATCGACCACCACCCGGACGACAAGGTGCGGGCCTCCGCCCGCAAGGCCCTGCGCCGCCTCCGCGGCCTGGCCGACGCCCAGCTCTGACCGCGCACGCGACGGGCGAGCCCGCGGGACGGGCGGGGCTGTGGGGTGTCGATCACCGGTAGAGTCGGCTCGGTGACCAAGCATGCGATCTCCCCACAGACCGGCATCCTGGGTGACACGTTCGCCTGCGACTGCGGCGCGCTGATGGTCGGCCGGATGACGGCCGAGGTGCACGCCGCCGAGAGCGGGCTGTGCTCGGCCTGTCTCGGCACGACGCAGGAGGAGGTGGCGCCCGGCCTGGTGCGCCCCTGCACCTCGTGCGCCGGCTCCGGCCGCCGCAAGGAGCAGGTGACCTGGCAGCTCGCCCACGCCGAAGCCGAGCACCTGATCACGATGACCATCGTGCGCGGCGTCGTCGCCGGGTTCGACGGCCCGTTCCACCTGTCGGAGGTGGCCGACACGGTCAGGAACGGCCTCGGCCTCCCCACGGGCCGGCTGCCCGTCGGCCCCCGCGTCCGCGACCTGCTGCTCCAGCTGCAGGCGGCGGGCGAGATCGCGATGGTGTCGGCCCCCGACGAGATGGTCGGCACGGACATGGTCCTCTACCGCGATCCCCAGTGGCAGCGCGTCCGCGCCATCGGCCTATGACCTGACCCGGCTCGTCCCAGGCGGCGGCGCGTCCGCGCCGTGGACCTGTGGCCTGCCGCCCCGCCCACTGCCCCCTCTCAGCACGGCGGCCCCGAGCGGGGAGCCCGGGGCCGTGGACGGCGGGGGTCAGTAGACGCAGGTGCTGCTCGACAGGATCTCGATGCCGGCGATCTTGCGGGGCTGCGCGTACGTCAGCGAGTCGCCCGGCTTCAGGCACCTGACGGTGATCCCCTCGGCCGGGCGCACCCGTGCCGCGTAGGTGCTGAGGTTCTGGGCCCCCGTGACGGTCGCGCTGAGCGCCTTGAAGCCCGGCTCGCCGGGGACGCAGAGGCGGCCGGAGGGCGAGACCGTGGTCACGCACACCGAACCGGCGGCGGCCTGTCCCGACGCGGACCGCGCTGCCTGTGCCGGCGCTGCCTGTGCCGGCGCGGCCGACAGGGCGGTCAGCGACAGTGCGGCGACGATCGCTCCGGTGACGCCTCTGGCGAATGCGGACATCCTTGCCCCTTTCCCTGGACTTGCGCTGGATCCGCCGGAATGGCGGGCTGGTGCAGGGGCGGGGAGAGGGAGGTCTCCCCGCCCGCTCAACCCTCCAATGGATCAGGCGTCTTGGCCAGGGCTGCGGCCGGGCATTGTGCGGTCATTGCCGGCCCGATGCCACACCTTCCACCCGACGGCCACCTTCCACCCGACGGTCACCAGAGCTCAGCCGGGCAGGCGGCAGATGACCTCGCCGTGCAGGATGGAGAACCAGCCGTCCTCGGCCGCCGCCCACTCCCGCCACCCCGCCGAGATGCGCCGCAGGTCGGACTCGGTGGCGGCCCCGGTGGCGAGTGCCTGCTGGGCCATGGCGGAGGACAGGATGCGCTCGGCCCACATGCCGCCCCACCACTCCCGGTCGGCGGGGGTGGCGAAGCACCAGGTGGATGAGGTGGCGGTGACGTCGTCGAAGCCGGCGGCGCGGGCCCAGGACAGCATCCGCCGTCCGGCGTCCGGCTCGCCGCCGTTGCCGCGGGCGACCTTCCGGTAGAGGGCCAGCCATTCGTCCAGCGCGGGCACCAGCGGCCACCAGGTGAAGGCGGCGTAGTCGCTGTCGCGGGCCGCGACGAACCCGCGCGGCTTGGTGACCCGGCCCATCTCGCGCAGCGCTCGTACGGGGTCGCCGACGTGCTGGAGCACCTGGTGGGCGTGCACGACGCAGAACGTGTCGTCGGGGAAGGGCAGGTCGTGCACGTCGGCCACCGCGAAGTCGACGTTGGTCAGCCCCCGGGCGGTGATCTCGGCTCTGGCCAGGGCGAGGGCGTCGTCGCCGACCTCGGACGCCGTCACGTGTCCCACGCGGCCCGCCAGGTCGGCGGTGATGGTGCCGGGCCCGCTGCCCACGTCGAGGAGCTTCATGTGCGGGAGCAGGTGGGGCAGCAGGTAGGCGGCCGAGTTCTCGGCGGTGCGCCAGCGGTGCGAGCGCAGCACGGACTCGTGGTGGCCATGCGTGTAGACGGCGTTCATCGGCGAACTCCCTCGTATCGGCGTACGGCCACCCTAACTCTCATCTCATCATTCAAGAGAATATGTCTCAAAATTCAAGACATAGCGGGATGTCCGTAGACTTTGCGCGACGACGTACGACATCTCATGGAAAGGCGGAGTCCGTGGCAGAGGTCCGGCCGATCACCCTCGTGGGCGACCCCGTGCTGCACAGCCCCTGCGAGCCGGTAACCCGGTTCGACGGCGAGCTGGCGACGCTGGTGGAGGAGATGTTCGCCAGCATGTACGCGGCCGAGGGCGTGGGACTCGCCGCCAACCAGATCGGCGTGCCGCTGCGCGTGTTCATCTACGACTGCCCCGACGCGGAGGGCGTCTCGCACAAGGGCGTGGTCGTCAACCCCGAGCTGGAGCTGCCCAGCCTGGGTGAGCGGCGGCTCGACGCGGGCGACGAGGGCTGCCTGTCGGTGCCGGGACAGTACGCCCCGCTCCCCCGCCCCGACCGGGCCACCGTGCGCGGCTTCGACGTGACCGGCGCGCCCGTCACGGTCGAGGGCACCGGCCTGCTGGCGCGCTGCCTGCAGCACGAGACCGACCACCTCGACGGCTACCTCTACATCGACCGGCTGCCGGCCAAGCGGCGCAAGCAGGTGCTGGCGGCCTACGAGGCGCACCGGGCAGCCCAGGCGTCCGCGGCATCCGCTAAAGCGGACAAAGCATCGCTATAGTGGAAGAATGAGCGAAGGGGTCCTGTCCAGCGGCCTGTCCATGGCCGAGCTGGGCCTGCGCATCCGCGGTGAGCGGCGGGCGCGCGGGCTGTCCATCGAGCGGCTGGCCGAGCTGAGTGGCATCAGCAGGAGCATGGTGTCGGACGTCGAGCGGGGCGCCAAGACGCCGACCGTGCTGGTGCTCGACCGGCTGGCCACGGCGCTCGGCACGTCCATCTCGCGGCTGCTCGACGAGCCCGCGCACGGCGGCGTGCGGGTGCTGCGGCACGCCGAGCAGCGGGTGCTGCGCGACCCGTCCGGCTGGGAGCGGCGGGTCCTGTCGCCGGTGCTGGGCGAGGTGGAGTTCGAGTTCATGCGGACGACCATGGGTCCCGGCGTGGACGCGGGCGAGTTCGCGCCGCACGCGCCGGGCTCGCGCGAGTACCTCGCCGTCGAGCAGGGCGTCCTGCTGCTGACGATCGACGGGCAGCCGTACGAGCTGGCGGCCGGCGACTCCGCGTACTACCCGGGCGACCGCCGCCACGCCTTCGCCGGCGACGCGGGGACGGGCTGCGCCTTCTACCTCGCCATGGAGCTGGCGCCTGGGCACCACGGGAGGGAGGGGCACGATGGATGAGCTGCGGACGGTCGCCGATCTGGTCGCCGACCACCTCGACGGCATCGCAGGGAGGCCCGTGTGGCGGCCGATGCCCGGCGAGGAGCGGGCCTGGCTCACCGGGCAGGAGCTGCCCGAGACCGGCCGGCCGCTGGACGAGCTGCTGGCGGACACGCGGGAGCACATCCTGCCGTACCCGATGGGCAACGGCCACCCGCGCTTCTTCGGCTGGGTCAACCCGCCGCCGAACCGCGCGGGCGTGCTGGTCGAGCCGCTGGCCGCGGCGTTCAACCCGAGCTGCGCGGGCGGCGACCACGCGGGCCCGCACCTGGAGCGCACGGTCGTGCGCTGGCTCGCGGAGCTGACCGGCTTCCCGCATCCGCCCGGCGGCGGGCTGCTGACCAGCGGCGCGTCCATGGCGACGGTGATCTGCCTGGCCGCCGCCCGGCAGCGGGCGGCGGCGGCCGACGGCTGGGACGTCCGCCGCGACGGGCTGTCCGGGCGGGCGCCGATGGTCCTGTACGTCACCGGGGAAGGCCACAGCTGCCTGCACAAGGCGGCCGAGCTGCTCGGCCTGGGCGCGCGGCACGTCAGGACGGTGCCGGTGGACGAGGCGTACCGGATGGACGTGGCCGCGCTGCGCCGCATGATCGCCGAGGACCTCGACGCCGGGCTGCGGCCGTTCTGCGTGGCGGGCAGCGCGGGCACGGTGAACTCCGGCGCGGTCGACCCGCTCGACCAGATCGCCGACGTGGCCGCCTCGTACGGGATCTGGTTCCACGTGGACGGCGCCTACGGGGCGCTCGGCGTGCTGGCCGGCGAGGCGGCGCCGCACTACCGGGGTCTCGACCGGGCCGACTCGCTGGCCCTCGACCCGCACAAGTGGCTGGGCGTGCCGGTGGGCTGCGGGTGCGCGCTGCTGCGCGATCCTGGTGCGGCGCGGGCGGCGTTCAGCCTGGTGCCGTCGTACCTGGTGGACGACAACGCGGGCGACCTGGGATGGTTCGCCGAGTACGGGCCGGAGCAGACCCGCCCGTTCCGTGCGCTGAAGACCTGGGCGACCCTGTCGCACCTGGGCCGCCGGGGCGTCAAGGACCTGGTCGAGCACACGTCGGGGCTGGCCCGCACGCTGGCCGCGATGGTCGAGGCGGCCCCCGACTTCGAGCTGCTGGCCCCGGTCACCACCTCGATCACCGCCTTCCGGCACATCCCCTGCGCCGGGCGGCCCACCGAGCGGCCCACCGAGGGACCCACCGAGGGGCTCGACGCGCTCAACCGGGCGATCCCCTATGCGGTGCAGGCGCGCGGCAACGCGTTCATCACCGGCACCCGGCTGGGCGGGCGGGACGCGCTGCGTGCCTGCTTCCTGCACCCGGACACCACAGAGGCGGACCTCGCGGTGCTGCTGGAGGAGATCAGGCTGGCCGCCAAGGACCTGTAGCCTGGCGGGCGTGGTCACAGTCGAGGACGTCCGCCGGTTCGCGCTGACGCTGCCGCGCACGACCGAGCACCTCATCCGCGACCGGGTGAAGTTCCGGGTGGGCAGGATCGTCTACGTCGCGTTCTCCCGCGACGAGACGATCATGGGGTTCGGCTTCCCGAAGGAGGAACGCGCGGCGCTGGTGGCCGCCGACCCCGGCACGTTCCTCCTGCCCCGCGAGTCGGACCTGCGCTACCACTGGGTGGAGGCGCGCATGGCGGCCCTGGAGCCCGACGAGATGCGCGAGCTGGTGCTGGAGGCGTGGCGGATGTGCGTGCCGAAGAAGGTCCGCCTGGAGCAGGAGCGCGCCGCCACCCCATAGCCGCCACCCCGTAGCCGCCACCCCGTAGCGGCGCGGGTCAGCGCGAGACCGTGCGATAGAGGTCGCGGGCGAGCGTGGTGACGCGCTTGACCGAGGCGTTCCACGTGCCGCCCGCCGGGTGCGCGGTGAGCAGTGCCATGACGTAGCGCTCGCCGGGGCCCACGAGCCCGGTCGTGTGCAGCACGGGGCGGCCGTAGTCGGGCACGCCCGAGCCGGTGGCGCGCTGCGCGATCCACGACAGGGGCGCCCCGATCGCGCCGCCCGCCGCGGCGGTGCCGGCGGCGTGGGTGGCGGCGTGGGTGGCGTTGCCCGAGCACCGCACGGGCGGCTTGGTGCCGAAGCCCGACCAGCCCTGCTTGACGGCGTGCGGCTTCGGCACGCCGTCGGGGATGCCGAAGGTCTGGTCGAAGCCGTCGGTGCCGCACGGCGTGGCCTTGCGCAGGTGGCCGAGGATGGTGTCCCTGACCCTGGGCTCGGCCCGGTCGAGCAGGTAGCGGTAGGTGCGCACGATGTCGTACGCGCTGAGCGAGACGTACCCCCAGAAGCCGGGCTTGGACGCGGGCGGCGGGGTGGTGTCGGCGAGGCCCAGCCTGCGCGCCTGCCGCACGATGATCTGCCCCTTGCCGAGCCGGTCCCAGAAGGCGGAGGCGGCGTCGTCGTCGCTGGACCGCAGCATGATCTTCAGCAGCTTGGCGTCGGCCGGCGGCACGGTCCTGCGGCCCTCCAGGTAGTCGATCGCGATGAGGATCTTGACGACGGAGGCGGAGCGGAACTTGCGGTGCGCGTTGCGCACCGCGACGAACTTGCCGGCCTGGCGGTCGAAGACCACCCACGCGGCGGTCGTGCCCACGGGCACGCGGGGTGCCGCGGCGGCCTGGGCGGGCGTCGCGAGCGCCAGCGTGAGGCTGCCGGCGAGGAGCAGGGGTGCCAGGGGCTTGGTTCGCATTCGCCTATAACTACCAGATTCCGGCAGTGGACTCTTGACCCGCCAACGAAAGCGGGTATAAACACAGAGGAAACCAACTCGAAACGGCGGTGAATCAACATCATGTACGCCGAGGAGCGGCAGCAGGAGATCCTGCGACGTGCGCGGGCCGCGGGCCGCGTCGACGTGGTGACGCTGGCCGCCGAGCTCGACGTGACCACCGAGACGATCCGCCGCGACCTGACGTCGCTGGAGCGGGCCGGCGTGCTGCGCCGCGTGCACGGGGGCGCGATCCCCGTGGAGCGGCTCGGCTTCGAGCCCGCGCTCGCCACCCGCGACGAGGTCATGACGGCCGAGAAGGAACGCATCGCCAAGGCCGCGCTGGCCGAGCTGCCCGAGGACGGCTCGATCATCATCGACGCCGGCACCACCACGGGCCGCCTGGTGAAGGTGCTGCCCGCCGACCGGGAGCTGACGGTGGTGGTCAACTCACCGCCGCTGGCGACCGCGCTGGCCGCCCGCGCCAACCTGCACGTGATCATGCTGGGCGGCCGGTTGCGCGGCAAGACGCTGGCCACCGTGGACGACTGGGCGCTGACCCCGCTGGCCACGCTCAACGTGGACGTCGCGTTCATGGCGACCAACGGCTGCTCGCTGACCCGCGGCCTGACCACCCCCGACCCCGCGGAGGCCGCGATCAAGCGTGCGATGGTCAAGGCCGCGCAGCGCAGCGTGCTGCTGGCCGACCACACCAAGTTCGGCAACACCTACCTGGCCACGTTCGCCGATCTGAGCGAGATCGACGTGGTGATCACCGACACCGGGCTGGACGTGGCGCAGGCCGCCGACGTGGCGGCCGCCGGTCCGGAGGTGATCAGGGCGTGATCCTCACCCTGACGCTCAACCCCAGCCTCGACCGCACGATCGAGATCTCCTCGCTCGACAGGGGCGCGGTCATCCGCGCCGCCGCGGCCCGCCTCGACCCCGGCGGCAAGGGGGTCAACGTCTCGCGCGCGCTGCTGGCCAACGCGGTGGCGAGCCGGGCGGTGGTGCCGTACGGCGGCGACGAGGGCAGGCAGCTCGTCCGCCTGCTGGCCGCCGAGGGCCTCGACATGGTGACCGTGCCGGTGGCCGGCGCGACCAGGTCCAACGTCACGCTCGCCGAGCCCGACGGCACCGTCACCAAGGTCAACGAGCCGGGCACGGCGCTGTCACCGGCCGAGCTCGACACGATCGCCGAGGCCGTGCTGGACGCCGCGCACTCCGGCGGCCAGGGCGCCGACTGGGTGGTCGCCTCCGGCAGCCTGCCGCCCGAGGTGCCCGCCGACGTCTACGCGCTGCTGTGCCGCCGCTTCGCCGGGGCCGGCATCAACGTCGCGGTCGACACCAGCGGGCCCGCGCTGTCGTGCGCGCTGCCCGCCGCTCCCACGCTGGTCAAGCCCAACCTGGAGGAGCTTTCGGCGGCCACCGGCCTGCCGATCAGGCGGCTCGGCGACGTGGTCGCGGCCGCGGGCGAGCTGCGTGCGGCGGGGGCCCGTACGGTGCTGGCCAGTCTCGGCGCCGACGGCGCCGTCCTCGTCGAGGAGTCCGGCGTCTGGTACGGCGAGGCGCCCGCCGCCGTGCCGCGCAGCTCGGTCGGCGCCGGCGACGCCATGCTCGCGGGTTTCCTCGCCGCGGGCGGCACCGGCCCCGACGCACTCACGCAGGCGCTGGCCTGGGGAGCCGCCGCCGTCCAGCAGCCCGGCAGCCGCATGCCGGGCCCCGCCCACATCGACCTCAGCGCCGTCACCGTGTGCCGGCCCGACCCCGACCGTCCGCTCTCCACCGCTGTCCCCGCGGCACTCCCGCAACCCGGCTGATCTCCTGCTCATCCTCCAAAGGAGCACGTCCCATGGCCGACACCTACACTCCCCCGGTCACCGGAACCGGGGTCAAGGCCACCATCCAGCGCATCGGCGGCCATCTGGCCGGCATGATCATGCCGAACATCGGCGCGTTCATCGCCTGGGGTCTGATCACCGCGCTCTTCATCCCCACCGGCTGGCTGCCGAACGAGTCGCTCGCGCAGATGGTCGACCCGATCATCCGCATCCTGCTCCCGGTGCTCATCGCCTACACCGGCGGCCGGATGGTGCACGGTCAGCGCGGAGCCGTCGTCGGTGCGGTCGCGGTGATGGGCGTCGTGGTGGGCACGGAGTCGCCGATGTTCCTCGGCGCCATGATCATCGGCCCGCTCACCGCGCTGATCCTGAAATATGTGGACAAGTTCACGGAGCAGCGGACCAAGGCCGGCTTCGAGATGCTGGTCGACAACTTCTCCGCCGGCATCGTCGGCGGCGCCATGGCCATCGTCGGCTACTACGCCATCGGCCCGATCGTGCAGGCCGTCACCACCGCCGCCGGCAACGCCGTCGAGTGGCTGATCAGCAACAACCTCCTGCCGATCGCCTCGGTGCTGATCGAGCCGGCCAAGGTGCTGTTCCTCAACAACGCCATCAACCACGGCGTGCTCAGCCCGCTCGGCGTCGCCGAGGCCGCCGAGAGCGGCAAATCGATCCTGTTCATGCTGGAGTCGAACCCCGGCCCCGGCCTCGGCCTGCTGCTGGCCTTCCTGCTCTTCGGCCCGCGCGCCATGCGGCCCACCACCCCCGCCGCCATGATCATCCACTTCTTCGGCGGCATCCACGAGATCTACTTCCCGTACGTGCTCATGAAGCCCCGCCTCATCCTGGCCGTCATCGCGGGCGGCGCGGCCGGCGTGTTCACCTTCATGATCACCGGCGCCGGGCTGGTCGCCACCCCGTCGCCCGGCAGCATCTTCGCCTACCTCGCGGTCACCCCCAAGGGCGGCTGGCTCGCCTCCAGCCTGGGGATCCTCGTGGCGACCGGCGTCTCGTTCGCCATCGCCGCCGTCCTGCTCGGCTTCGGCAGGGGCGAGAAGGCCCAGCCAGAAGAGGCCGAGACCGCGCCAACCACCCAGAAGGAGAGCTGAGCCATGGCCGGCATCGACAGCAAGGACATCCACAAGATCATCGTGGCCTGCGACGCGGGCATGGGCAGCAGCGTCATGCTCGCCTCCACGCTCAAGAAGCAGCTCAAGGACACGGGCGTGACCGTCGAGCACACCCCCGTCAACAACATCCCGGACGACGCCGACGTCATCGTCTGCCACTCCGGCCTGGCGGCCCGTGCCAAGGCCGCCGCCCCGGGTAAGGTGCTGATCCCGTTCCAGATCTTCCTCGGCGACCCGGCGGTGACCCGGCTGGTGAACACCATCAAGAACGGCGGCACGGTCGATGCGTGACGACCTGCTCGACCCCCGGGCCGTGCTGCTGCACGAGAGCGCCCCCGACCGCACCGCGGCCATCCGCCGGTGCGGGCGGGCGCTGGTCGAGGTGGGGGCCGTCGAGGAGCCGTACGTGGAGGCGATGCTCGAACGCGAGCAGACGATCTCCACGTACGTCGGCGAGGGCGTCGCCATCCCCCACGGCACCGCCGCCTCCAAGGGCACCGTCAAGCGCGACGCCATCTGCGTGGTGCGCTTCCCGGACGGCGTCGACTGGGACGGCGAGCAGGTGACGCTCTGCGTGGGCATCGCGGCCAAAGACGACGGGCACGTGCCGCTGCTGGCGGCGCTGGCCGACATTCTGCTCGACCCGGAAAGGGCGCGGGCGTTGCGGGAGGCCACCGAGGTCTCCCAGGTTCTCAAGGAGTTGACATGAAGGTCGCGCGTTTCCACGCGCCAGGTGACATCCGGATCGAGGAGGCGCCCGAGCCGGTCGCCGGTCCGGGCGAGCTGAAGATCCGGGTACGCAACTGCTCCACGTGCGGCACCGACAACAAGATCTTCAAGTTCGGCCACCACCACATCGTGCCGCCGCGCGTGATGGGCCACGAGATCGCCGGCGAGGTCGTCGACACCGGCGCCCGTGTGCAGGTGATCGCCGCCATCCCGTGCGGCACCTGCGGCGAGTGCCGGCGCGGGCGGCTCACCGTGTGCCCCAACCAGGAGTCGATGGGCTACCACTACGACGGCGGGTTCGCCGAGTACATGATCGTGCCGGCCAAGGTGCTCGCCGTGGACGGCGTCAACGCCATCCCCGAAGGGGTGGGGTTCGCCGAGGCGTCGGTGGCCGAGCCGCTCGCGTGCGTGCTGAACGGCCAGGAGCTGGCCCGCGTCGGGCCCGGCGACGACGTGGTCGTGATGGGCGCGGGTCCCATCGGCTGCCTGCACGTACGCCTCGCGCGGGCGCGCGGCGCCTCCCGGGTGTTCCTGGTGGACGTCAACGCCGAGCGCCTCGCCATGGCCGCCGAGCTCGTACGTCCCGACGCCGCCATCGACACCGACCCCGTCGAGCAGGTGCTGAAGCTGACCGGCGGGCGCGGCGCGGACGTCGTCATCACCGCCGCCGCCTCGGGCGCCGCCCAGGAGCAGGCGGTGCGCATGGCGGCCAGGCAGGGACGCATCAGCTTCTTCGGCGGGCTGCCCAAGGACAACCCGATCATCTCCCTCGACTCCAACCTGGTCCACTACCGCGAGCTGACCATCGTCGGCGCCAACGGCTCCAGCCCCGCCCACAACGCCCAGGCGCTGAAGCTGGTCGCCGAAGGGTCGGTGGTGGTGTCCGACCTGATCACGCACCGGCTGCCGCTGCCGCGCGTACTGGACGGCATCGACCTGGTCAGCAGGGGCGAGGCCATCAAGGTCACCATCGAGCCCTAGGAGGATCTGCCATGGCACAACGTACGGTGGTCGTGGCCTCGGCCAGCGGCCTGCACGCCCGGCCCGCCAAGCTGTTCGTGCAGGCGGCGGTGAAGGCCGGGGTGCCGGTGACGATCCGCGCCGGGGACAAGGCCGTGCCGGCCAAGAGCATGCTGGGCGTGCTGTCGCTGGGGGCGGTCCAGGGCACGGAGGTCACGCTGGAGGCCGACGGGCCGGGGGCCGAGGAGGCGCTCGACACGCTGGCGGCCCTGCTGTCCCGCGACCTCGACTCGGAAGAGGCCCTCGATGCCTGACACCCCACCGGCCCCCAGCTCCGCCACCGCCCCCGCCGGCGGATCGACGACCTCCGCATCCACCGGCTCCGGACCGGCCACCTCCGGACCCGCCACCTCCGGACCCGCCACCTCCGGACCCGCCACCTCCGGACCCGCCACCTCCGGACCCGCCACCTCCGGACCCGCCACCTCCGGACCGGCGGCCGTTGAGCCGGCCGACGCCGGGCCGATGGGCGGGGAGTCGTGGGTGGGGAGCGCCGGGCGGCTCGCCGGGCTGGGAGTCAGTCAGGGGCGGGCGGCCGGGCCGGTGCTCCGGATGGCGGGACCGCCCGCGTTGCCCGCGCCACGGGCCGTCGGCGACCCCGGCGCGGAGGTGGCCGCGGCCGGCAAGGCGCTGGAGTCGGTGGCCGCGGACCTGAACAGGCGGGCGGCGGAGGCGGGCGGCGAGGCGGCCGAGATCCTGGAGGCCCTCGCCATGATCGCCGACGACCCGATGCTGCGCGAGGACGCCGAGGCCAGGGCCGGGTCGGGCGTGGACGCCGCCCACGCCCTCGACGCCGCCTTCGCCCAGCACCGCGAGGCCCTGGCCGCGCTCGGCGGCTACCTCGCCGAACGCGCCGCCGACCTCGACGACCTCAAGCACCGCGCCATCGCGTCCGTGCTCGGGCTGCCCATGCCGGGCCTGCCCGACCCCGGCCACCCGTACGTGCTGGCCGCCGACGACCTCTCCCCTGCCGACACCGCCGGCCTGAGCGAGGACGTGCTGGCCCTGGTCACCGAGCGCGGCGGCCCCACCAGCCACACCGCGATCCTGGCCCGCGCCCGCGGCCTGCCCGCCGTGGTGGCCTGCAAGGGCGTCATGGACCTGGACGACGGCACCGTCATCGGAGTCGACGGCACCACCGGCGAGATCGCCGTCGGCCTCACCGGCGCGCAGGCGGCCGCCGTCGCCGAGGAAGAGCGGGCGCGCAGGGCCAGGCTCGCCGCCGGCACCGGGCCGGGCAGGACCGCCGACGGCCACCCCGTCAAGCTGCTGCTCAACATCGGCTCCGCCGCCGACCTGCGGCCGGGCGCGGAGGGGGTCGGGCTGTTCAGGACGGAGTTCCTGTTCCTCGACCGCAAGCAGGCGCCGTCGTACGAGGAGCAGGTGGCGGCGTACGCCGACGTGTTCGCGCAGACGGGCAGCGTCATCGTGCGCACCCTCGACGCCGGCACCGACAAGCCGCTGCCCTTCCTCGGCCTCCCGCACGAGGAGAACCCGGCGCTCGGCGTACGCGGGCTACGCGTGGACCGGCTGCTGCCCGACGTCCTCGACACCCAGCTCGACGCCATCGCCGAGGCCGCCCGCCGCACCGGCACCGAGCCCTGGGTGATGGCGCCCATGGTCACCACCATGGCGGAGGCCAGCGCGTTCGCCCGCCAGGCCAGGGCCAAGGGCATCGCGAAGGTGGGCGTCATGATCGAGGTGCCGGCGGCGGCGCTGCGGGCGTCCCGGCTGCTGCAGGAGGTCGACTTCCTCAGCATCGGCACCAACGACCTCGCCCAGTACACCTTCGCCGCCGACCGCCAGCACTCCGCCCTCGCCGACCTCCTCGACCCGCGCC
This sequence comes from Nonomuraea sp. NPDC049504, assembly GCF_040676845.1. Lineage (NCBI taxonomy): Bacteria > Bacillati > Actinomycetota > Actinomycetes > Streptosporangiales > Streptosporangiaceae > Nonomuraea > Nonomuraea sp. NPDC049504. The sequence continues at coordinate 14,630 of NZ_JBFAPT010000042.1, read as the reverse complement.
AGCCCGCCCTGCTGGAACTGATCGGGATGTGCGCGAGGGCAGGCCGCGAAGCAGGCAAACCGGTCGGGGTCTGCGGCGAGGCCGCCGGCGACCCCCTCCTCGCCCCCCTGCTGGTGGGGCTGGGGGTGACCAGCCTGTCCATGGCCCCGGTCTGCGTCCCCGCCGTACGCGAAGCCCTGTCCGCCCTGACGCTGGAGGACTGCCGGAAACGCGCCGAAGCCGCCCTGGAGTAAGACGACGATCCAACGGCCCGGCCCGGCTTCTCCAGGCCGGGCCCCAGCCCCCACGTTGTGAACTCCCGTGGGTGGGGAGTTCACAACTGGACCTCAGGCAGAGGGACGTTCGTGGTTCATCGGGAGGAACCGCTCAGAGGCCGCCATCCAGGCCGCGAACACCACACACCCACCCTCGAACGCCACCAGCCGCCCGTCCCAGGCGTCGCCCGGACGTTCGGCACGGGCCGCCGAACGCAGCAGCGCGAGCCCGCCGGCCAGGTTGGCCAGCCCCCACACCAGGTTCACCCCGGGACCGGAACGCCGGCCGGCGAGCGGGGTGAGATGGCGGCGCCCGGTGACGGCCGTGGCCAGGTGGGGAGCGCTGTTGCTCACCATCAGCCCGGCCACGAACGAACGGGCCCGGGGCGAGAACCTCACGATCCCACTTTCCAGCCGTGCAGCTTCATGAGCCGGGCCGCGACCCTGGCGAACCGCTCGCCGTCCAGCACCGCGCCCTCCCGGCGGATGTCGTCCTCGTCGAGCTCGAACACCCGGTCAAGGCGTACGTAGGACACCCGGTCGTCGCGCCCCCACGCGCCCAGCTCCAGCCAGTCGGACCCGTCGTCGCCCTTGCTGGACAGCATCATGCCGAGCAACCGCCGCCCGGTACGCCCCACGACCAGCAACGGCCGATCCTTACCCCGGGACGGGTCCTCTTCGTACGGCACCCACGCCCACACGATCTCCCCCGGATCGGCCAGGCCGTCGAGGTCGGGAGAATAGGCCAGGGTGGCGGTCCCGCGCAGGGAGTGAATCTCACGTACGGCACCCCGGGCAGGGCGGGGGTCCTCACCTAGATCACGCATTGAGGGAGCTTACGACCCAGCCCAACAGAAAATCCACCCACCCCCACACGAACCCCCTCCCCATCCTTCGAGAACTGGTGCCCCACAGCAGGAGGGACCTTGGGTAGCAGCCGCCGCACGAGAGCGGGATGGCAGCCTCGCGGGGCGCCACGGTCGGAGTGACGGACACCGCCGACCAATCAGTCCGCCGGCAGACACCACATACCGCCACAACCCGCCGTCGCATGAGCGGTGGTCACCATCGCTCATACGGCTGACGCCACAACCGCCCTGCCAACGGGCGTGGCCTCGAGACGCCTACCGGTCGGGCAGGGGCGGTGGGGCGGAGGTTCTCAGGGAGTGGGGGTGGTGAGGAGGTGGCGTAAGGCTGTGGGGGTGTGGCCGACGTGGTGGCGGATGGTTCTGGTGAGGTGGGCCTGGTCGGCGAAGCCCAGGTCCGCCGCCAGCTCGGCCAGGCTCGGCGCGCCTTCTTCCAGGCGGTCGAGTGCGCGGCCGACGCGCACTCGGTTGCGGTAGTGGGTCAGGGAGACGCCCAGCTCGCGGGTGAAGGCCCGGCTCAGCTGGTACGGGGACACGCCAAGGTGGGCGGCCAGCGAGGTGAGAGTGGCGGTTTCCTGGATGTCGGCGGCGAAGGCCTCACGGGCCGTGTCGACGATGCGGCTTGTATTGCTTGGTCGGGCTGCATCCCGGGATCCGGGTGGGGTGAGGGCGGCGCGAAGGAGGAGGGTCATGGTCTCGGGCAGCGCGAACGCGATGTCGCCGTCGCGGGCCGCCCGGAGGAGGCGGCGGTGGGCAAGGTCGAGACGGGCGTCCACGTAGAACGCCGGTGCCATCAGCGCCGGTGCCTTGGCGGTGGGCGTGGCGGAGCGGGTGTGGCGACCGGTGCCGTCGTGGAGCGGCATCGCGGCGGTGAGCGTACGCCACAGGCCGGGCGTAAGGGACAGGGACGTGCACACGTCGCCGCCCGCCGGGTGGGCGAAGCGTTCCTCCTCGCCGGGCACCCCGACGTACGCCATCGTCGGGTCACTGACGGCGGCCCGCCCGCGCGTCATCCGCCGGAACACCCCTCGCCGCACCAGCACCACGTGGTAACGGTCGCTCACCTCCGGAGCCGACCAGCCGCGGTGGTCGGCCACGCAGGTCACGGCATCGAGCCGGAACCCCGGCCCCGAGGCCAGACACATGGAGGAGAGCATGCGGGAAACGCTAGCCACCGCCTCCGACATTTCCCGCCCGGCTGCTAGTTCCGCGCATAGCCGGCAACGTCACCACCCTCACCTCCGCCCGGCAGTTCCCCGGAGACGCTGAACGCCTCTGGAGGCGACGGAAGACCTCGAGCGATCGAGGCAGCTGCCAGTGAAGCAGGCAAGAGAACCACTGAGATCCTCCGAACGGCGCAAGGATGTTCAAGACCCTCGTCGTGCCGGCGCGGCAGGCTGGGGCGCATGACAGCGAATCTTTCTTCCATCGTGTTCGACTGCGCCGACCCGGTCGCCCTGGCGGGCTTCTACGCCAAGGCGACCGGGTGGACGCGGACGGACGGTGACGCGGACTTCGTGACGCTCGAGGGTGGGCCCGTGTCCGTGTCGTTCCAGCGGGTCGAGGGCTACCAGGGGCCGGGGTGGCCGAATGGTGGCAAGCACGTGCATCTCGATCTCACCGTGCCCGACGTCGAGGCTGCCAAGAAGGAGCTGGCGGCGCTGGGCGCGGTCGTGCCGGAGTTCCAGCCGGGCGGTGACGGGTGGACGGTGCTGGTCGACCCCGAAGGTCACCCGTTCTGCGTCATGGCCACCGGTTAGGACAGGGAGGCGAAGAACGTCCGCAGGTCGCCGGCCAGCAGGCCGGGGGCCTGGAGGGCGGCGTAGTGGCCGCCCCGGTCGAACTCCGACCAGTGCACCACGTTGTGCACCTGCTCCGCGTAGCGCCGTACGGTCGTGTCGCCGGGGAAGACCGCGATGCCGGTCGGCGTGGGGTCGGGCGCGGCGGGCGGCGCCCAGTCGGGCATGCTCTCCTTGTACAGGCGGCCGGCCGAGCCCGCCGTGCCGGTGAACCAGTAGAGGGCGACGTTGGTGAGGATGTCGTCGGGGGTGAGCCCGCCGGCGTCCTCGCCCCATGAGGCGAACGCGTCCAGGTTCCAGGCGAGCAGCCCGGCGGGCGAGTCGGCGAGGGCGTAGGACAGGGTCTGGGGCCTGGTGCCCTGGATGACGGCGTACCCGGAGACCTTCTCCCACTCACGCACGCCGGCGGCGCGTTCCTGCTCGGCTTCCGTGAGGCCGGCGCCGTCGTCGGTGGGGAAGGCGGTCACGGACGCGTTGAGGTGCACGCCGATGACCCGGCCGGGGGCGGCGCGGCCGACGGCGGCGGAGATGAGCGAGCCGAAGTCGCCGCCCTGCACGCCGTACCGGTCGTAGCCGAGGCGGTCCATCAGCGTGATCCAGGCGGCGGCGACGCGGCGCACGCCCCAGCCGGGCTCCCGGGTGGGGCCGGAGAAGGTGAAGCCGGGGATGGACGGGATGACGAGGTGGAAGTCGCGGCCGAGCGGGCCGGCGAGGTGGGAGAAGTCGGCGAAGGAGCTGGGCCAGCCGTGGGTGAGCAGCAGCGCGGGCGCGTCGGCCCGGTCGCTGCGCACGTGCGCGAAGTGCACGCGCTGGCCGTCGATCTCGGTCGTGTACTGGGGCAGCTTGTTGAGCCTGGCCTCGTGGGCGCGCCAGGAGTAGCCGTCCATCCAGTACGCGGCCAGCTCCCGCACCGCCTCGGGCGGCACGCCGTAGGTCCAGCCGGCCCCGTCGAGCGCGTCGGGCCAGCGGGTCCTGGCGAGCCGTTCGCGCAGGTCGTCGAGCTTGTCCTGGGATATGTCGATGATGTGGTCGTCGATGAGCATGGCAGGGACGGTAGGAGGCGCTCCGGCCGGTTCCCGGCCGCAATGGCGGCGCCGAGGGGCACGACGGCAACCCTGCTCTAGAATCTCATTCTGTGTCGTCAGAGTCAGCGTTTTTCACGCTTAAGCGGGACGAGTTCGTGCCCGCTCCGCACGCCCGTGGCCCCTGGTCCCCCGACATGCTGCACGGCCGCCTGCTCGGCGGCCTCGCCGCCCGCGCGCTCGAACAGCACCACGCCCAGCCCGGGCTGCGCTTCGCCCGGCTGACCGTCGATCTGTTCCGCAACAGCCCGATGCTGCCGGTCACCGTGGAGACGTCCCTGATCAGGGACGGCCGCAGAATCCGCGTGGCGGACGCGACGATCTCCACCGTCCAGGGCGTCATCGCGCGGGCGAGCGCGGTGCTGCTGCGGGAGGGCGAGCAGCCCGACGGCGAGCGCTCGCTCGTCACGCCCGCCTGGGACGAGCCGCCACCTTCGGGCCCGCCCGCCGGGGCGGGCGGGCCCTGGACGCCGCCGTTCGACCTGTGGCGGGTGACGCCGTGGGGCGCTCCAGGGCCGGGCCGGGTGTGGCTGCGCGAGAAGTTTCCGCTGGTGGACGACGAGCCGCTGACCCCGATCGTACGGGCCGCGCTGGCCGCCGACTTCGCCAGCCCGATCAGCAACGCCCAGGCCGACGGCCTGCGGTTCATCAACGCCGACTACACGCTGACGCTGGCCAGGCAGCCGGAGGGCGAGATCGTCGGCATGGAGGGCACCGGCCACCTCAGCGCCGACGGCGTCGCGACCGGCCAGGTGACCGTGCACGACACCGCGGGACCGATCGGCTTCTGCGTGGTGACGGCCCTCGCCAACGGCTCCGCAATGGCGGCACAGGCCGCCCGCACCCGCGGCACGGAGAGCACAAGGCCAGGAGCGCCGCCACGGCCCACCCAGGCATAGCGCCAGGAGCGCCGCCGAAAGGCGCGGCGCCGGCGGCACGACACCGCCCCCGGCCTGCGCACCTGGCTCAAGCGACGGGCCAAGGCCCTGGATGCCGGCTTCGGTGCGGGCCGGACGCGCGGGTCAGGGGGTGGGTCAGACCCGGCGGGAGGCGCTCACCCACATCATCTCTGTCAGAGGGCTACGCCGGACGTTCCGTGCGGTCGCCGGACCAGTCGGTGTGGAAGGTGCCCTCCTTGTCCACCCGGTGGTAGGTGTGCGCGCCGAAGAAGTCGCGCAGTCCCTGCACCAGCGCCGCCGGGAGGCGGTCGCGGCGCAGCCCGTCGTAGTAGGCCAGCGCCGAGGAGAAGCCGGGCGTCGGCACGCCGATCTGCACGGCCGTGGTGACCACGCGCCGCCACGACTCCTGCGCCGCCTCCAGCGCCCCGGCGAACGTCGGGTCGGCCAGCAGCGTCGGCAGGTTCGGGTTCGCGTCGTACGCCGCCCTGATCCGGTCGAGGAACTTGGCCCTGATGATGCAGCCGCCCCGCCAGATGGTGGCCATGGCGCCGAGGTCGAGGTCCCAGCCGTACTCCTTGGAGGCCGCGGCCATCTGGTCGAAGCCCTGGGCGTAGGCGACGATCTTGGAGGCGTACAGGGCTTGGCGGACGTCCTCGATCAGCTCGCGCCCGCCGACGCCGGAAAGGTTCGGGCCGTGCAGCGACCTGGCCGCGGCGCGCTGCTCGGGGTGGCCGGACAGGGCGCGGGCGAACGTCGCCTCCGCGATGCCCGTCACCGGCACGCCCAGGTCGAGGGCGCTCTGCACGGTCCAGCGGCCGGTGCCCTTCTGCTCGGCCTGGTCGACCACGACGTCCACGAACGGCTTGCCGGTCTCGGCGTCGACCTGGTCGAGCACCTCGGCGGTGATCTCGATCAGGTAGGAGTCGAGGTCGCCTCTGTTCCACTCCCTGAACACCTCGGCCAGCTCGGCCGGGGTGGCGCCCAGTGCCTGGCGCAGCAGGTCGTAGGACTCGGCGATGAGCTGCATGTCGGAGTATTCGATGCCGTTGTGCACCATCTTGACGAAGTGCCCGGCGCCGTCGGGGCCGACGTGCACCGAACACGGCACGCCGTCCACCTTGGCCGAGATGTCCTGCAGGATCGGGCCGAGTGCCTCCCACGACTCCTTCGACCCGCCCGGCATGATGCTCGGGCCGAGCAGCGCGCCTTCCTCGCCGCCGGAGATGCCGGTGCCGACGAAGTGCAGGCCGCGCTCGCGCAGCGCCGCCTCGCGGCGGCGGGTGTCCTCGAAGTGGGCGTTGCCGCCGTCGACGATCATGTCGCCCGGCTCCATCAGCTCGGCGAGCTGCTCGATCACCGCGTCGGTGCCGGCGCCCGCCTTCACCATGATGATCGCGCGCCGTGGCCGCTTCAGCGAGGCCACGAAATCGGCCATCTGCTCCGACGGCACGAACGTGCCCTCGGAGCCGAACTCCTTCACCAGCTGCTCGGTGCGGCTGTGGGACCGGTTGTGCACGGCCACGGTGTAGCCGTGCCTGGCCAGGTTCCTGGCCAGGTTGCGCCCCATGGTCGCCAGGCCGGTGACGCCGATGTCTGCCAAGTCCATTAGTCAGCTCCTCTGTGGGGAATACGCATGCTCCAGCTCGGAGGTTCGCAGGGATATTCCCGTCAGTCACTCTGGCGTACGCCGAGCTCGTCGAGCCGGTCCAGCATGTCCGCCGGGTCGGCGTACACCCGGAAAGCCCCCGCGCGCTCCAGCTCGTCCCTGCCATACCCGCCGGACAGCACCCCGATGCCCAGCGCGCCGGCCCGGCGGGCGGCGAGCAGGTCCCAGACGCTGTCACCCACCACCATGGCATGCGCGGGCTCGACGCGGGCCAGCGCCGCACCGGCGAGGAACAGGTCGGGGTCGGGCTTGGCGCGCCGCACCAGGTCACGGGTGACCATCGGCGTGTTCTCCGGCAGCCCGAGCAGGCCGAGCGCGAGCCGCGCCGTACGGGCGTAGCCGCTGGTGCAGATGGCCCACGGCACGCCGCGCGCGCTCAGCTCGGCCAGCAGCTCCGCCGAGCCGGGCAGCGGCCTGACGGAGTGGGCCTGCTGCTCGTACGCCTCGGCGTGGTGGGTCTGCAGCTCGTCGATCTGCTCCTTGGTCAGCTGGAGCCCGGTCTCGCGCAGCAGCGCGCTGACGAACAACCCGCCGCTCATGCCGATGCGGCGGTGGATCCGCCACACCGACAGGTCGATGCCCATGCCGGACAGCGCCTGCCGCCAGGCCACCACGTGCTGGTAGACGCTGTCGATCAGGGTGCCGTCGAGGTCGAAGAGGAACGCCGGCGTGGGCGCCTGCGGGAAGTCACGCATGCGTCCATGACACCATGGCCGACATGCGGATCATCATCGCGGGTGGACACGGGAAGATCGCGTTGCGGCTGGCGGAGCGGCTCAAGTCGGGGGCCGTCGGGCTGGTACGCAACCCGGCGCACGTCGCCGACGTCGAGGCGACCGGCGCGCAGGCCGTCGTGTGCGACCTGGAGCGGGCGAGCGTCGACGAGGTCACCCGGATCGTGGAGGGGGCCGACGCCGTGGTGTTCGCGGCGGGGGCGGGGCCCGGTAGCGGCGCGGCTCGTAAGGACACCGTCGACCGGGCCGCCTCCGTGCTGCTCGCCGACGCGGCCGAGCGGGCCGGGGTGCGGCGCTTCATCCAGATCTCGGGCATCGGGGCCGGCAAACCGGTCGATCCGGAGCGCGACGAGGTGTGGGCCGCGTACATCAAGGCCAAGACGGAGGCGGAGGAGGACCTGCGCCGCCGCGACCTCGACTGGACGATCCTGCGGCCCGGCCGCCTCACCGACGAGCCCGGCACGGGCCTGGTCCGGCTGGAGGCGGAGGTGCCGCCCGGCGCGGTGCCGCGCGACGACGTGGCCGCCGTCATCGTCGCCCTGCTGGCCAACCCGGGCACCGCACGCCAGACCCTCGAACTCGTCTCGGGCGACACCCCGATCATCGACTTCGTCGCAACGGAATGAGAGGAGCGGTCAGTTCGGGAAGACGGCGGCGAGTTCGGGGATGCGGGCGCGGTAGCCGTCGAGCAGGCGGTGCGCGGTCGGTACGGAGTCGACCAGCGGGTGCAGGGCGAACGCCGCAACCGCGAGGCGCGAGGACCCGGTCAGCGCGGCCTCGATGGCGGTCTGCTCCACCTCCTTGACCTGCTGCATCAGCCCGAGGAACCGCCCGGGCAGCGGCCGGGTGGCGAGCGGCCGGACGCCGGAGCCGTCGACGGCGCAGGGGATCTCGACGACGGCGTCATCGGGCAGGCCGGGCACGGCGGCGCCGTTGCGCACGTTGAGGATCATGGTGGCGGGCTCGCCCCTGGCGATGGCTGCCATGAGGGCGAGCGCGATGCCCTCGTACCCGCCGGCCTCCAGGTCCTCGGCTGAGCGCTCGCCGGCGTCGGTGGCCTCGCGCGCCTCCGCCATGTACGACTCGTCCCGCTCCTTGCGGGCCCGCCGCCAGGCGTCGAGCGCGTGGCCGGGCCGCTCGCGCACGGCGGCGTAGAAGCGGCCCTGCTGCTCCAGCAGCGCCTCTCCCCTGGTGGTCCCGGCGCCGGCGGCGACGGCCTGCCGGGCGAAGTAGTAGTAGTACAGGTATTCGTTGGGCAGCGCGCCCAGCACCCGCACCCAGTCGGCGCCGAGCAGCCTGGCCTCCTCGACCTGGTGCAGCGCGGCGTCGTCGGCGAGCAGCGAGGGCAGCACGTCACGGCCGTCGTGCACGAGCCCGCGCAGCCAGCCGAGGTGGTTGAGCCCCACGTAGTCGGGCGAGACGCGGGCGGGGTCGAGCCCGAGCGCGCCGGCGGCCCGCCTGATGAGCCCGATGGGCGAGTCGCAGATGCCGATGACGCGGTCGCCGAGCACGCTGCGCATGGCCTCGGTGATCATGCCGGCGGGATTGGTGAAGTTGATGACCCAGGCGCGGGGCGCGCGGGCGGCGACGCGTTCGGCCACGCGGACGGCGACGGGCACGGTGCGCAGCCCGTACGCGATGCCGCCTGGTCCGGTGGTCTCCTGGCCGACGAGCCCCAGCTCGAGCGCCACCCGTTCGTCGGCGGTGCGCCCGGCCAGGCCGCCCACGCGGATGGCGGAGAAGACGAAGCCGGCTCCGGTGAGCGCGTCGTCGAGGTCGGTGGTGACCCGCACCGCGGGCGGGTCGTCGTGGCCTGCGGCCATGCCGCGCAGCACGTGGGAGATGGCCTCGAGCCGTTCGGGCGAGACGTCGTAGAGCACCACCTCCTCCACCCGGGGCTTGGCGGTGTCGCGCAGGAGCGCGCCGTAGACGAGGGGGACGCGGAAGCCCCCGCCGCCGAGTACGGCCAGTCTCATCCTCAGCCTTTCACGTGAGCAGCACTTCGGCGCCGGCGGCGGCGCAGGCGCGCAGCGTCGCCTCGTCGGCGCCTTCGTTCGTGACCAGCACGTCGACGTCCTCGGGACCGCACACGCGCAGCGCGCCGGTGCCGGGGAACTTGTGCCGGTCGGCCAGCAGCACCACCTGCCCGGCCGCGGCGATCATGGCCCGTTTCAGCGGCACCTCGGCGAGCGTGGTGTCGACGAGCTGCCCGTCGGGGCGTACGCCGCTGGCTCCGAGGAACACCCGGTCGGCGACGACCTGGGCGAGCGCCGCCTCGGTCAGCACGCCGACGAGCGAGTGGTAGGGCCGGCGCACCATGCCGCCGAGCAGCAGCAGCTCGACGGCGGAGTCGGTGCGCAGCGCGTCGAGCACGGCCAGGCTGGAGGTCACCACGGTGACGCGGCGGCCGCGCAGCCTGCGGGCCAGCCGCATGGTGGTCGTGCCGATGTCGAGCAGGACGACGTCGCCGTCGCCGACCAGCTCGGCGGCGCGGGCGGCCACGGCCTCCTTGTCCTGCTCGTCGGTGGCCGCGACCTCGGAGAACGGCCGGTCGGCGTCGGCGTCCACGGTGGCCAGGGCGCCGCCCCTGACGCGCCGCAGGGTGCCGTCGCGGTCGAGCACCTCGAGGTCCCTGCGGATGGTGGACGGGCTCACACCGAGCTGACTGGCGAGATCACGCACGCTCGTGGCGCCCGAGCTGCGGACGCGGCGCATGATCTCGGCATGCCGGAGGCGCTGGAGCACGGCCGGAGTCTAACATTCAAATTCGCGCACAAGTAAGCAGCTTGCGCCAAACAATTGCGCGAGCACTTGCAGAGTACGAGCAAACGTGCAAGATTGCGCAGAACCTGGTGTGTCGAGGAGGACTTATTCCCGTGTCTGTCCAGGCGTACGACCCTCTCGCCGGCGAGCGGACCTCAGAAGGCCCGCAGTTCGATGTCTTCCTGGCCGGCACCGTCTTCCTCGACATCGTCTTCACCGGCCTGCCCGCCATGCCGGCCGCCGGCACGGAGATCTGGGCCGAGGGCATGGGCTCCTGCCCCGGCGGCATCGCCAACCTGGCCATCGCGACGAGCCGGCTGGGGCTGCGCACGTCGCTCGCGGCGGCGTTCGGCGACGACGACTACGGCGACTTCTGCTGGCGCACGCTGGAGGAGCAGGAGTCGGTCGACCTGTCGCGCTCGCGGCGCTTCGAGCACTGGCACTCGCCGGTGACGGTGTCGATGGCGGTGCACCGCGACCGCAGCATGGTGACCCACGGCCATCCCTCGCCGATGCCGGCCAACGAGATGATCGGCAAGCCGCCGCGCTCGCGCGCGGTGATCGCCACGCTCTCCCCCGACGAGCCGCTCGGCTCGCCCGACGCCGCCTGCAACTGGGCCGAGCTGGCCGCCCGCGAGGGCGCGCTGATCTTCGCCGACGTGGGCTGGGACCCGTCGGGCGCGTGGTTGCGCTCGCTGCTCGACCAGCTCGAGTTCTGCCACGCGTTCATGCCGAACGCGACCGAGGCGATGGCCTACACCGGCACCGAGACGCCGCGCGACGCGCTCTACGTGCTCGCCGACAAGGTGCCGCTGGCCGTGGTGACCGACGGCGCCAACGGGGCGATGGCGATCGACTCCTCGACGGGTGAGGAGGCGTTCGTGCCGGCGCCCCGGGTGACGGCGCTCGACCCGACGGGCGCGGGCGACGTGTTCGGCGCCGCGCTCGTGCTGGGCACGCTGTGCCGCTGGCCGCTGAACGACCGGCTGGCGTTCTCGGGGCTGTGCGCGGGGCTCGCGGTGCAGCAGTTCGGCGGCTCGCTGGCGGCGCCGGGCTGGGGCGACATCGCCGACTGGTGGCACGAGGTGCGCGAGACGGCCCCGTACGGCGGCGCGTACGGCAGCTCGCTGGCCCGCCGCTACGCCTTCCTCGACCGGCTGGTGCCCACCGACCCGGTGGGCGCGGTGCGCCGCGCTGCTGCGACCATCGCCAGGTACGCCGACGTGGGCATGACACCCGGCATGACACCCGGCATGACACCCGGCATGACGCCCGGCATGGCACCCCCCGCTTCCGGGCAGCGGCCGGAAGCGCCGCAATCCCCGCCCGAGGATGACGACCCGGACACTCCTCGCGCACCTGTTCATAAGGAGTAACGCATGACCCCCCCGACGCGACGACCGCGCGGCCCGAGAGCATCCGCCCTGCTCGCCGCCGGCGCCCTGACCCTCACCGGGGTCCTGACCGGGTGCGCGCCCGGCTCCTCCGCCCCGCCCGCCTCCCCCTCGGCCCAGCCGTCCGCCTCGGCGGTGCGCACCGACGCCGCCTCGCTCGGCGAGGTCACCCTGACCGTGTGGGACCAGGAGGTCCGCGGCGGCCAGGCGGCCCAGATGGAGCAGCTCAACAAGGCGTTCCAGGCGAAATACCCCAACATCAAGCTCAACCGGGTCTCCCGCTCGTTCGACGACCTCAACACCACGCTGCGCCTGGCGCTGAGCGGCAACGAGCCGCCCGACGTGGTGGAGGCCAACAACGGCCGCTCGTCGATGGGCGCGTTCGTCAAGGCGGGGCAGCTGCTGCCGCTCGACGCGTACGCCGAGGCGTACGGGTGGAAGCAGCGCTACCCCGAGTCGGTGCTGAAGTACTCGCGCTACAGCGCCGACGGCAAGGTGTTCGGCGAGGGCAACCTGTACGGCCTGCCGCAGGTCGGCGAGGTCGTCGGCATCTTCTACAACAAGGCCAAGCTCAAGAAGCTGGGCGTCGAGCCGCCGGCGACGTGGGCCGACCTCGAGTCGGCGCTGGCCGCGGCGAAGGCGGGCGGCGAGGTGCCGCTGCAGTTCGGCAACCTCGACAAGTGGCCCGCCGTGCACGTGTTCGGCACCGTGCAGGGCCGCGAGGTGCCGAAGGACCAGATCGGCACGCTGGCGTTCGGCAAGAAGGGCGCGTCCTGGACCTCGCCGGAGAACGTCAAGGCGGCCGAGCACCTGGTGAGCTGGGTGGACAAGGGCTACTTCGCCAAGGGCTTCAACGGGCAGGGCTACGACGCGTCCTGGCAGGCGTTCGGCAAGGGCCAGGGTGTGTTCCTGATCGCCGGCACCTGGCTGCTCGCCGACCTGGACAAGGCGCTCGGCTCCGACCTGGGCTTCATGCTGCCGCCCGGCGCGGCGGCCGACGCGGCGCCGGTGGCGACGGGCGGCACGGGGCTGCCGTTCGCGGTGACCGCGAAGAGCCCGCATCCCGACGCGGCGGCGGCGTACATCGACTTCATCACCAATGCCGACGCCATGAAGGTGCTCACCGAGACCGGTAACCTGCCGGTCGCCGACACCTCCGCGCAGAGCGTGAAGGAGGGGCCGCAGAAGGACGTCTTCACCGCGTTCGGCACGGCCACCGAGAAGGACGGGCTGGTGCCGTACCTCGACTACGCCACCCCCACCTTCGCCGACACGCTGGGCGCGGCGCTGCAGGACCTGCTCGCGAAGAAGGCCACGCCGCAGGAGTTCCTGCAGACACTGGAGAAGGACTACACGGCGTTCACCGAGAGCAACGGAGGATGACCAGTCCGCCCGGAGAGCCCCGCCGCGTCGCCTACCTGTACATCCTGCCCGCCTTCGCCATCTATGCGGCGTTCCTGCTCTGGCCGATCGGGCGGGCCGTGCAGTTCTCCCTCTACGACTGGGACGGGCTGAGCGTCGGCACGTGGGCGGGGCTGGACAACTACCTCGCGATCGTGGCCGACGAGGGGCTGCGCGGGGCGTTCGGGCACGCGCTGGTGCTCATCGTCTTCTACTCGGTGTTCCCGCTGGTCATCGGGCTGGCGCTGGCCGCGATACTCAACCACGCCAAGGTGCGCGGGCTCGCCTTCTTCCGCACGGTGGTGTTCCTGCCGCAGGTCATCGCGATGGTCGTGGTGGCAGTGGTCTGGCGGCGGGTGTACGCCCCCGACGGCTCGCTCAACTCGCTGCTGAGCGCGCTCGGGCTGGACGCGCTGACCCGCGGCTGGCTGGGCGACTACGCCTTCGCGCTGCCCGCCGTCGGCGTGGTGGGCACCTGGTTCGAGACGGGCCTGGTGACGGTGCTGCTGCTGGCCGGGATGAGCCGGGTGCCCGCCGACCTGTACGAGGCGGCCCGCCTCGACGGGGCTGGCGCGGTGCGCGAGTTCTTCTCGGTCACGCTGCCGTCGGTGCGCGCGGAGATCGCGGTCGCGCTGACGCTGACGATGATCGCCGCGCTGCGCACGTTCGACCTGGTGTACGTCACCACCCGCGGCGGCCCCGGCGAGTCCACCTCGGTTCCGTCGTACGAGGTCTACCACCGGGCCTTCGGCCTGGGCCAGGTCGGGTCGGCGGCGGCCATCGGCGTCACGCTGACGGTGCTCATCTTCGTCGTGTCGTTCGGCGTGAACCGGTTCGCGGACAGGAGGCTGACGTGATCTCGCGCGGTGAGCGGGTGGCGAACTACGTCATCCTGTCGGTGTTCGCCGCGTTCGCGCTCTACCCGATCGTGGTGATCCTGTCGGCCGCGCTCGGCCCCGCCGACAGCGGCGACACCTCCGGCCTGGCGAACTTCGCGGCGGCCTGGGACATCGGCCACTTCGGCTCCTACCTGCGCACCAGCCTCGCGGTGTCGGCGTTCACGGTGGTGGTGAGCGTGGTCCTGTCGATCATGAGCGGCTACGCCTTCGGCACCATGCGCTTCCGCGGCAGGACGGCGCTGTTCTACCTGTTCATGCTGGGCATCATGATGCCCAGCGAGGCGGTGGCGGTGCCGCTCTACTTCGACCTGCGCTCGCTGGGGCTCATCGACACGTTCTGGTCGATCACGCTGCCGCAGGTCGCGATGTCGGTGGCGTTCGGGACGTTCTGGATGCGGGCCTACTTCCTGGCCTCCAACCGGGCGATCGTCGAGGCCGCGCGCATCGACGGGGCGTCGAGCTGGCGGGTGCTGTGGCAGGTGCTGCTGCCGCCGGCCAGGCCCGCGATCGTCACGCTGACGCTGCTGGTGTTCATGTGGACGTGGAACGAGTTCCTCATCCCGCTGATCATGGTGACCAGCGAGTCGCTGCGTACGGCGCCGCTCGGGCTGGCCTTCTTCCAGGGCCAGTACACCTCCGGCTTCACGCTGCTCGCGGCCGGGTCGGTCATCGTCGCGACGCCCGTCGTCATCTTCTACCTGTTCCTCCAGCGCCACTTCGTCCGCGGACTGCTTCAGGGGGCGGTCCGCGAGTAACCGTTCGGAGAATCTCAGTGATCCTCTTGCCTGCTTCGCTGGCATCTGCCTCGAGTGCTCGAGGTCTTACGTCGCCTCCACAGGCGTTTAGCGTCTCCGGGGAACTGCCCGGCGACGT
>NZ_JBFAPT010000041.1:0-71018 GCF_040676845.1 Nonomuraea sp. NPDC049504 | reverse complement strand
ATCAACGCCGTCACCGGCGAACTCCTCCGCGAGCTGACCATCGACCCCACCCGCGACTACCAGCCACAACAGCCCAGAAAGTAAACAAAAACCCTTGAACCTACGGCCCACCGCAGGTTCGAGGGTTTCCGATGTCGTGCGACATCACAGAGTGCCCCCGGCAGGATTCGAACCTGCGGCACCCGCTTTAGGAGAGTGGGGGCTATACCGCTGCTTCGCACGCTCTGACCTGCGCAAATGCTCCGCACTGCTCGAACTATCTTAAAGATCATCCCGCGTATGTCCCCGCACTCATTGAGGCTGGCAACATGTCACTTGTTGGCCAGGCCGCGCCCGCCCACGACGGGTGGCTCGGCAACACTCACTGCCTGGACCTGCCGTTCACGTTCTGCAGCGCCGAGCGCTGGTCGCAAGCGCTATGATGGACGGCCCTCGACTCAGGCGTGATGAAAGAACTCTCAACCACCATGAACCGGGCGTGGATCTCTTTCGTCCGCACCGGCGCTCCAACCACGATGGCATGGCGCAGTGGGATCGAATCGTCATCAAGCGCTTGGGCTATGATCCGTGCTATTTTTAGCTACTTCTCCCCTCGACATAACGGTGGATAATGGTGCCTGGTTCTGAGGATCGCAGCGCGTTGCTGGATAAGGTTGTCGACGCGGTCGGCGGTGCCTATTACTCGGAGCGGGTGCACTCCGGCAGCAGTGCCAGAACCAGGGCGCAGACGGCGCAGTCCACGATCACCCTCTTCGCTGGCGGTCTCGTCGCCACGCTGACCTTCACTGGGCTGGCCAGCCATCCACTTGTCACCCGGGCTGTCGGCGTCGTCGCCGTGTGGCTGTGGCTGTGCGCCGCGATGGTGTATGTGTGGGCCATTTCCCTGCCGGTCCACCAGCTCGTGAAAATTCGCGAGGCAACGGATGTCGATGATTTCGTAGCCAAAGTCCTACAAAAAGCCGACATCGAAACCGGCGAGGTCGATAAACGGCAGAAATGGGCCACGAGAACGGCCGCAGCGGCCCTGGCTCTCAGCGCGCTGACCTTCGGGCTGGCTGTTCTCGTAGGACCGGCCGAGAAGGCCGTACCCGGCGTCGTCATCGTCGAGCAGAAGGACCTGGCGAGCGTGGCCGGTGCCTGCCGGTTCCCACCGAAGAACGCGATCGAGGGGAGGATCAAGGAGGCCACGCTTACCGCCGCGTTCGTGGAGATCGCCGTCAAGCGGGACACATGCGCGCCCGGCGTGACCGTCCTCCGCATTCCCCGGGCGAGCATCAAGACGATCGGATTGCGTGAGCAGTGATGAACACCCACCTCAACCTCCTGTGTCTAGGCCCGCAGGCGGGCGACGACGAGCCGATTCTCGACAGCGTCCGCATGCTGCACAAACAGGGCGAACGCCTGGACGTGATCGTGGCGTTCGGCAAAGACATTCTCGACGCGGTTCTGCTGGAGTGCTATGAGTACGACTCCCAACCTCTCGTGCTCCCGGTGCCGGGGGTCGGTGACCTGCGCGAGAATGCAGCCGGGCGGCTGGTCGAGCGGGCCCTGGTGAAGAACTGGCGCGACATCGAGGCGGACCTGTGGAGCGGCGAGTACACGGAGATCGTCGAGGCCATGCGCGACCGGGTCTTCAAGGACTTTCTCGACTGGGCGCGCGGCTACCAGATCGAGGCGTGGCAGCCCGGGCTGCTGCCCGGCGAGGGCAGCACCCGGATCGCCGCTGGAGACCGGCAGGTGGGCCTGGTCGTGGCCAACACGGTCTTCCGTATGGTCGCCTCGCCGCCCGATCACACGCTCGCGGCGTGCGCGGCCGAGCAGCTCTCATACGCCGTCGGCGGCGACTACGCGGTATGGAAGGCCGGGAACGACCTGACCGTGGTCGTCGCGGGAGAGCCGGCGGCGTTGCCGCTCGGCTTCCCGCTGGACGGCTCGACGTTGCTGCTGGCCGGACGACAGGGCGGTGACGACGCCTGGAACGTCGGGGGCCGACCATACAGGCTGATCCAGGCGCGGTTCGGGCAGGCGGGCCAGCCTGAGGTGACGGACGCCACCGAAGGCAGGAGGATCACGCTGGTCCGCCGGGCGCCAAGGCAAGAGCCCGCGCCGGAGCCGGTGTTCGAGGAGCCGTACGACGAGGCCAAGAACCTGCACGAGTTCTACCGGCAGGCCGAGTCCGGCCGCATGATACTCGTGCTTGTCTCTGGCGCGGTGAAGGATACCGTCGACCTCGACGAGCTGCGGGAGCAGATTACCGTCACGACGTACGGCAACCTGCCGTCCTCGCAACCATCGATGCGTAGCATCTGGCCCGACGCCGTCGGCAGTCTGTCCGCACCGCAACTCCAGAGCATCCTGCAACAGCTGCAGATCGCGCCTGGCGCTCAACCGTCGGGCGCACGCAACCTACTGCGCAGCCCGTGGTGGCGGATTTACGACTTCACAGGCTCGAACACCCTGAAGGCCATGGCCAGCGCCGACAACCAGATCAGCGCCAGGGTCTTCAACGCCTGCAATGACCGGCCGGAGGAAGACCCCACCGTCAACGTCGAAATTATTGCCATGAACGGCATAGTCAGCGACGATCTCGCCACCATCGACTTCGGCCCGGCCAAGAGTCGCACCGACCCCAGGAGCCAGTGGTTTCGTCAGTTCCAGACCGACGCGCTGCTCTACCCAATGGTGTGGATGGCGGCCTCCCCGAGCAGCCAGGCCCTGTGGGAATCGATGGAGCTGATCGCGACCCAGGAGCACGAGAACCTCCCAGCGCGGTTCGTCGTCACCTCTGAGGGCATCCCGGCCGACCGGGTCCGACTTCGCCGCAACGGCCTGATCCACATCAGGCGGGATCCGGCTGATTTCGCCGCCACCAGCTTGCGTCCCGGCATCGAGCAGCTCCGCAGAGGCCGGGACCGCCGGGTGGCGCTGGTGGATGAGACGCGCATGGGAAAGGGCGTCTCGATGGTGTCGTCCCTGATCAAGGACAGGCCGGCTGGAAGCAAGGACTATCTGAAGGGGCACGATCCCACCTGGGGCGATATCGTCGACGGCAAGGCGGCGAAGTTGTCCGTGGTCGAGACCATCAGGCGCGCCACCGTACCCGGCGTGAACAAGGCCCAGCCCATCGTGCTGGTGAAGGGTCGGGCGGGGTCAGGAAAGACGACCGCGCTCATGCACTTTGCCTACCACCTGTACCGCAAAGGCAAGACGGTCGGCTGGATCGACCGCGAGACCACACGCTCGCGCAAGGCCGTCGTCGACGAGGTGCTCGGGCTGAACCCGGATGCCATGTTCGTCGACGATGTGGCGATCTTCAGCAGCCAGGCGGCTACGCTGCTGCGGCATCTGAACAGGAACGGCCAGACCCTCGTGGTGGCGAGCGTGCGGAGAACCCGTGAGGACGTTCTCGACGCGACCTTCCACCCGAGCGTGGTGGCGGCTGACGACCCGCTGAACGACGACGACCTTGAGAAGCTGGTGAAGATTCTCAAGGACAATGGGCTGCTCGGCATCCTGAAGGAGTACCGATTCATGCGGCAGCGCGTGGAGAAGCTGCGCAAGCTCAGCGGCCGGAGCCTGCTCGCCGCAATGATCGAGGTGGTCACCAGGCAGCGGTTCGAGAATAAGGTGTGTAGTGAGTACGAACAGCTCTCCGATGAGCGCAAGCTGATCTACGCTACGGTGAGCTTCCTCCAGTCCGAGCTAGTCAACAAGCAGCACGGCATCGACGAGGGCGACTTGATCCAGGTCGTGTCACTGGGGGCGCCCGGGGTCGAGACGGTCAACGCGATCAATGTTCTGGTAGGGCAGCGCCTGCTGAACCGCACGCCGGAGGGCTCGTTGCGGTGTAGGCAGAAGACCTTCGCTGACACAGTCGTCGGCTCGATCCTCATGGCGCAGCCAGTCGTCCTGGGGGAGATCATCCGCTCGCTGTTGGTTTTCTATGCGGAACGTGGCGGCCACATCACGCGGCATGACCACCCGTACCGGATGGTCATGATTCGTCTGCTGAACCACGACATGATGAAGAGGACCAAGATCCCTTACGGTGATGTGCGCTCCATCTACGACTCGGTTCACGACCTGCTGCACGAGGACTTCCATTACTGGCTGCAACGCGGCCAATTCGAACTGGAACGAGGCGATCTGTCTATCGCGGCGAACCACCTGCACTCGGCGACTGGATGCGACGGCGGCGCGACCGACCACCTCGTCCAGACAACCAGCAGCTCCATCCGGCTCCGGCACGCGACGACGCACCCTAACGACGCCGCCTCGTTCGCTGATGCAGTTGCGGCCCTCGACGACCTGGAGGGGATCGCGAGACGCAAGGGCTCGGACTCCCCACACACGTTCGCAGTGATGGTCCGTGACGGGTACAACTGGATGGAGGCATGCCAGAGAGTGGTGCCGAAGGATCAGTTCCTGGACCTCGGCAACCAAATCCTGGACATCTGCGAGCTGGGCAAGGACGTTTGCGAGAACAACAATCAGTTTTTGGACGTTGCCAACCGTTACGAGCCGAAGATCCGGCGCCTGATGAGCGTGCCCATGTAGCTTAACGCCGCCACTGTCCCGGCTCGATAAGGCCAGAGCAGATCGCTGCCGGATGTGGTCGCAGCCGAGTTTGGCGAGCACGCTGCGGCATTTGAGTCTTCACCGTGTGCTCGCTGGGCCACCGGTTGCGCAGCGAGCCCCAGGTTCGAGAGTCCCCGGCGCCCCGCTGTAGGAGAGCGATTGTGAAACTGTCCGCCCACTAGGCTCAACCTGCGCAAATGCATCCTGCGGCATGCCTCCCGTGTCTGATCATCCCGCGTATTTCCCGCCCGCCCGCCCACACGGTCCGGCTACGGTCGCGGCCAGATGATGGCGAGGCGCTGTCCCAGCGCAGCAGAACGGGTGGCGATGGCTTCATCGGTCCAGGTGTCCGGGTGGGCCGCTACTATCTCGGCGTTGAGTTTCAGGGTTGCATGCTTGAGGAGCAGGGTCCGCTTGCCGGTGGTCGGGACCGGGTCGGAGAGACCTTGTGCCTCCACCTCTCCGTCGGACCATGGTCGGTTCGAGAGCTTGGGATTGAGACGGTCATTGACGAGGGTAAGATTCCCCAGCGTCTGGACGAGGTGGTCACGGCGTTGGCGAGCAGGGTGGTCGGCGACGCCGATGTCCCAGTGCTCACCCCAGCTCTGTGGCATGACGTGCTCGATTGTGAGGCATCCGCGTGGGCAGTGCTCATGCTCTGACCACTTCCCTCTGGCGTCGTCCTCCAGAGCTTCGAGCACCATACGAAGGCGAGTGCGGGTGAGGTCCTTGTACACTTTGACCGTCTGAACGGCCTCAATGACTTCTCGGTCGGAGGGCCAGTAGCCGGCGGTGGCTGTACCCCTCGCGAAGAAGGCCTCCGTGATGTCTCCTGCGACCTCTGGTCCGTTGCGGTCCAGCGCTTGGAGAAGCTCGACAATGATCCTGTTGTAGTTCTTAGTCGTCAACTTGCAGAGCATGCGGCGAACCAGCCAGCTCTCCATCGCACGCAGTGCCTTGAGACGCTGCTCGATCGGCATCCGCTTCTCTGGCCACCGCAGGATCCGCAACAGGAACGGCCCAACGACTGAGGCCTCCATGACGTTGATGACGCGGTAGTAGAAGGTGCCTTCGGGAGAGTCCCAAGGGAGGTGTTCAAGCTCCGCATATACCTGTGCGTCGGCGGCGAGATCTCGCATGACCTCCCAAGCCGCGAGTTCTGAGGTCCGGATGTGATCTCGGAACTCGGTGAAGACCCGGTCGGCAGGTATGTCACGGAGCCGCCGCATAGTCAGCCAGTAGTTGATGAAGATGTCAACATAAGGCCGATAGAGCCGTCCCTGCCGTACGGCGCGACGCCAGTGGTTGGAGTCAAACGGTTTCCAGTACTTTTTGTAGAGGCCCTCCAGATCCTCATTCTGAGCCGTAGCCAGCTGGAAGACCATGTTCTTGATCAGATCGGCGGCGAGAAGCGGTGTGCCACGGTAGTTCAGGGTCTCGAAGATGACCTGTGCATTGTCACCGGGTTCGAGATCGATGACGACCAGCCTGAGGTAGCTCCGGAGCGCATGCGTTAATGCAGTTATCCTGCGCTTGCACTTGTCAGGGTCGCCGCCCGGATCCGCCCACTCACTGATTTCCCCCATGAAATACACGTGCGCCGCCGCGATGCTGCTGCTGGCGAGCTCACCTGTCACCTCTCGCTCGTTGTCCATGACGGCGCGGAATACATCCTGATCACGATCGGTCGGCCATACCTTGAAGGCCTCGTCGGGGTGCTGTACCAAGTCCCTATTGTTGAGGACGAGTGCTTCTAGGGCCTTGCCATCGATGGCCGAGCCATGCTGCTCCGCCACGAGCTGCGCGGCATCGAGGAGGATCTGCAAGGTCGTCAGACGCTGCTGCCCGTCGATGACATGTCGTACGGGTATGAAGGCGGTCGGCGTCAGCTGCTGTTCCAGGACGATCGCTCCGAGAAAGTGTGGAGGTATCGACGATCCTCCGTAAAGCGAGTTCTTCGCATCTAGGACTTGCTCGGCAACAGCGCGCACGTCGTCCCACAGGGGCTCCCACTGGTCCGCCTTGTTCCAGACGTAGGGACGCTGGAATAGAGGGATCAGATATCGGATAGGGCTAGCGAAGATTTCGGCCGGGGTGCGAGTGTCCGCTTTCATGGTTCCTCGGGGGAGGCGCTGATACGGGGGGTGTCTACAGGGGAAGGTGCTCGACCTCGATAATTCTTACACTCTGGGTCCTCTCTTGGAGGCAGAGTCTACGCTGACCAGAAGCAGACATTCAGCAGGTCCGTGCCCCTGCGCGAAAGCGGCTGATCAGTGGCCTAAGGCGACAGGGGTCTCGGTCTGGAGGTAAATCTCCTGTGAGGATGGCCCCAGTTGCGTCCACAGGAGCGGTGATGTCGGCCAGGCGGAACAATTACCCGGCTCCTCCTCGCCGCGCGAGGTCAGCGGTACTCCCCAGATGTCGCCAGACGCTCATGGTGGCCGACGTTGTCGGCGGCGCTGTCGTCATCAGCGCCATGCGGGCAGTGATGGAGTCGGTTGGGAATCCTCCTGTCGGCTGAGGACGGAATCGGGCACGGACGAGGTGTAGACACCGGTTCCTCCTACTCTGGCGTTGAGGCCGTCATGAACGCGGTCATGCATGGAGGGAATGCCCACGGCTGCTCAAGGTTCTCCACCTCAGCGTCAGGGATCTCTGCCAAGAGCCGCCGCAGTGCTTCCCGCTGGAACAGCAGCATTAGTGCATCAACCGCGGTTTTCCCCGGACTCTGCCCGGCACTGTCGAACGCGGTGACCAGCATGCCCCGGGTCGGTCCGAACATGGTCTGCGCCCACTCGCTCAGTGCCTCCGTGGACTCGCGCGTGGCCAGTTCAACCTCAACACGGTCGCACAAGTCGACTGCCCACACGGGCAGGTGAGCAGCGATCTGCCACGCCTGCCGAAGATCAGGAAATGACGTTTCCCGTGCGAGTCTGAGCAAGATTTCCTTCAAGCTGCCGTCAGGCACGAAGGCAAGACCATCCTCGGGTGTCAGCAACCGTCCCGCCGCCTGCTCGCTGCCCGGCCAACGGAGCTCCAAGTCCTCTGCGGCAGGTTCCAGCACCCCCAGCGGAGCCAGCCCCCGAGCCAGCATTCCCAGGTACCCAACGTCCAGGGTGCCCGCTCCCTCAAGAGCCGCCATCGTGCCGCCGTGCACCCAGTCATGCCGGGTTGCGGGTTCCACCTGGGCGGGTGGGGCCTGTCGCTCGAACTGAGCGAGAACGGTCCGTGTCACATCGGCGACGCTAGTTCCCGCGGCCTTCAATACGGCCGCGATAGCGGCGTCGATGCGACGTATCCGCGCGGGCACGGGATCGCTACGTCCACGCTTAGCTGCGTTGGCAGCTGCGACGTCCTCCGCGGAATGCTCGGGCGGAAAGTCATCCGCCAACGGAACCTTGATGGCTTCAGCGAACGCCTTTCGGACGGTGGCCTCTGGCACCGGCATGCCTTCGCCGAACGCCATGAGCGCCAGATCACCGGGCCGCTTGCCCGGGCCCGCGTGCCGGCCGAGCCACACCACCATCTCATGCGCCCCCGGCGAGGGTGTGGAGGTCCTTCCCCGACCCCGACCGAGCGTCCGCACCTCGTTGGGCTGCAGGAGGCCATCGGCCCGCCAGCGTTCGAGTTGGCGGGCTGACACGGTGACGCCCTGGGCGGCGGCGCGGTTGATGAGCTCATGGTCGGCAGGCGATGGCGGAGTGCGTGGCATGCCGCCAGGGTAGAGATTGAACCCCCCGAGCTCGACGGGAACGCGGGAAACGCCTGGTGCTCCACTTGATGCCTGGCGCCGCTTACTGAGAAGCGGCCTGATTCGAAACGGAGTCACCTGTATGTTTTTCCCCGCCCCGTACAACCGCCACAACGTCCCGTCATGGCCGATGGCGATCGCCGTTGTCGTCGAGACGCTACCGCTGCTGTTTCTGATCGTCCTCCTAGCCCCTGCGCTGCTGGTCGGCCCACTCCTCCCCGGAAGGTGGTTCACACTGCGGCTATTGGCCGCCGTGCAGCAGTGGGACCATCGCCGGTTTGAGAACGCCAACAGGTCCAAGTAGGCGCCGCGATAGTGCAAGAGGCCCCCGTCCAAGTCAGGTTTGATACGCCGGGGGCCTCTTGTCGTTCCCCACTGCACGAAGCCCCACAGAGGCTGCATCGGAGACCAGGCACGACCGTCTGCTTTCAGTCGGACCCAATGCCCCCAATGCCCTGGCTCCCGTGATGCCGGCCAAGGTCAGCGGTGGTCTGGAGCTGCCGCTATACGCTCAGAGGGTCGACGTTGTCGTCAACTTTCGCACTACCTCAGCTCTGGTCACCGGTGCCGAGTCCGGACGTAGGAGGGGCTTGGCGTCGATCGCCCCGAGCTCGATGCCGGGAACCGAAGTGAGCGATCGTCACTGCCCGGGCCAATCGACGCCGCATCAGGAGAGCGAGAGCAGAACGGCCACTGCATGGGCTCTGAGCTGCAGGAACGCCTCTGGTGCCCCGTTGGCCTTGCAAGATCATCCCACGCATGTCCCTACGCGGGCGGCGGTCATCACGGCATCTGGCGGCAAACTCACGGAGAGGTCAGGTGTACCCCCGTAGATTCGATATTCGCCATGCTCCTCACCGCCAGCGCCGACTCTCCGACGACGCCGTTGACCTGGCCGTACGCCTCCAGGCGCTTGTCGCGGTTTCTCGCTAGCTTACGTCCTCTCACGGAACACCACAGAACAAGATCGACGATTGTGCTCCCTCGACTATGCGGCCGCCTAAGAAGACGAGTCGTTGAGCTGCCACATGACGGACCAGTGTTGCCCATAGACGCGCACCACCATCCCCAGCCCTGATCACGTAGGCCTCGTCCCGTGGGCGATTGGAGCGCGACGCTAGACATGCGTAGGGTGCGCGCCATGACGAACACCTGCGTCTACGGCGGCATGCAACAGGTACAGGTAGAGTTCGAGGTCATGTCCGCCTAGGAGACTTCTGATGATGTTGCTGGTCAGGCTTCCGATCATGTAGGTCGAGGGTCAGGCTGGGTAGCATGATGGGGCGTCGTCCCGAGCGGCCGGTGGGGCCGGATGTGTGGAGCACCTGCCGGGAGTTGATCCCGGCAGGCAGTGTGTACGCGTTCTTGGCCGAGCATCGCGATGAGCTGTTGCCCGAGGAGATGTTCGCCGACCTGTATGCCGCGACCGATGGCCGGCCGAGTGTCCCGCCGCAGGTGCTGGCGTGTGTGACGGTCCTGCAGGTGCTGCTGCACCACTCCGATCCCGAGGCCGCGCTGGCGGTGCGGTGTGATCTGCGGTGGAAGGCCGCCTGCGGGCTGGGCCTGCACGACCGGGGCTTCGATCCGTCGCTGCTGGTGTATTTCCGGCAACGGCTGCGCCGGTCCGGTGATCCGGACCGGATCTTCCGCCGGGTCGGGCAGGTGGCCGCGGCCAGCGGGGCGCTGCGGGCGCGGGCGCGGCGGGTACTGGACTCGGCGGTGCTGGACGACGCGGTCGCGACCCAGGACACCATCACCCAGCTGATCACGGCGATCCGGCGAACGGCCCGGCAGGTGCCCGGCGCCGCCCAGCTGATCGCCGATCGTTGCCGGGCCACCGACTACACCGATCCGGGCAAGCCCGCGATCTCCTGGAATGATGCCGCCGCGCGCCAGGAACTGGTCTGCGGCCTGGTCAGCGACGCACTCACCGTGGTGGAGGCGTTCCAAGCGGCCGCGATCGCCGGTGAACTGGGGGACGACGCGGCTCAGGCCCTGGCGCTGCTGGCGCTGGTGGCCGGCCAGGACGTCGAGCCGGCCGAGGGCTCCGACGGCACCGACGGACGCTGGCGGATCGCCCGCAAGGTCGCCCCGGACCGCGTCATCTCCACCGTCGACACCCAGGCCCGGCACGTGCACAAGACCGTGCACCACCGGCAGGACGGCTACAAGGCCCACGTGGTGATCGAACCCGATACCGGACTGTTCACCGCTGTGCGGCTGACCATGGCCACCGGAGCCGACCAGCACGAGGCGGTCGTCGGCGTGGACCTGCTGAGCGAGTCATCCGCCGGACCTGCCACGTTCGAGGTGCTGGGCGATACGGCTTATGGCACCGGCGACGCCCGCCGCGCGCTGCTCGATGCCGGGCACACGGTCATCTTCAAGCCCGCCCCGCTGCGCCCGGCCGTGGCCGGCGGCTTCACCATCGACGACTTCATCGTGGACGAA
Source organism: Nonomuraea sp. NPDC049504 (assembly GCF_040676845.1). Lineage (NCBI taxonomy): Bacteria > Bacillati > Actinomycetota > Actinomycetes > Streptosporangiales > Streptosporangiaceae > Nonomuraea > Nonomuraea sp. NPDC049504. The sequence goes on along the minus strand of NZ_JBFAPT010000041.1, from coordinate 60,238 downwards.
GCCGGCGGCACCGTCATCTGCCCGGCCGGGGTGAGACGGCACATCACCGCGGCACGGTCGGTGACCTTCGGCGTCGCCTGCCGCTCCTGCCCGCTGCGCGAGCGCTGCACGAGCAGCAAGCACGGCCGCTCCCTGCAGCTGCACCCCCATGACGCGCTGTTACGCCAGGCCCGCCGGCAATGGGCAACCGACCCCGGCCTGAGGGCCGTCTACCGGCAACATCGCCCCATGGTCGAACGCTCCATCGCATGGCTGATCGGCGCGGACGGCCGCGCCCGCAGACTCCGCTACCACGGCGTCCAGCGCAACAACCTCTGGCTCCACCTACGAGCAGCCGCCCTCAACCTGCGCGGCCTGATCAACCTCGGGCTCACCACCGCCCAGGGCACCTGGATCCTGCAGCCCGCCACCGGTTGAGGCCCATCCAGCGCAAGCAACCCGAGGGAAGGTCCAACCCCCGGCCCCCGAATGCCCGCACCTTCAACCCCCGCTCCGTCACACCAGCAACATCTTCAGAAGACTCCTAGTCGGGCTACCCGACGATCAAGTGGTCTGGGCCGCTTTGCCCGAACGGTCGCGAAGGATGGCCCAATTGGCCGACCGGGATTTCCTCGCCTAGGCGGCGAACCTAAGCAATCCGGACTAGACTCAAGATCGGCCGCGGATGTCGAGAGGGACGACACTGTAATCGTGGTGTCGGCAAGGTATCTCGACAATGCGCGTAGATGCTGTCAGGGGAGGTCCGCGCGACCTACGACCAAAGGCTGTGCATGGGCGAGGAGAAGGACGCAGTTCAGGACGACGTGAGGGCCCACGTCTTACAAGTGCTTGATTTCCTGCGAGGCGAGTTGCCCGTCCACCGGGCCGTCGATGCCCTAGTAGCAAATGCAGTGCAGTGGAAGGTCAGGACCTCAGGGAAGGCCGCGCCCGATATTAGCGATCTCGGAGCCCCGCAGGGCAGCGCCGTCCGGAGCCCCCGCACAACGCTTGCCATGGAGCGCGAACAGGAGTGGTTGGACCGCTGCACCCCCGAGCAGATACGTCAGTATTTGCCTGTGCTCTCGCGGTTGAACTATTTTCGCGCCGAGTACACAACCTCCGAATCTCTCGCGCAGGTGGTTGTGACGGCTTTTTCAGCGTACGAGAAGGATTCGCGTCGGCCTGGACCTGCGGAACTTTACGACCCTACCTGCGGATCCGGCACGCTTGCCCTATCGGTCATCGAAGCCATGAACCACAGAAGACCGTTCACCCTGGCGGGCCAAGACGTCAACTCTTCTGCTCTGCAGTATGCCACGGCCAACGCATTCCTCTCTGATGTGGACGCCACACTGAGCAGGAAGAACGTACTCCAAGAGGATGCCTTTCCGGACCGCACATTCGACTACGCAGTGGCCAACATCCCCTACGGCTTGCATTGGCGGGACAGCCTCAACCATTGCAAGGCTGAGCATGGAAGCCCGATGGGGCGTTACCCTGGCGGACTGCCGGCCCAGAGCGACGCGTCGCTGTTATTCACACAGATCTTGATATCCAAGCTTCGTGCCCCCGTGGACGGAGGCGGGCGCGCTGTTATTCTCATGGCCCCAAAACCTCTGTTTGACAGTTCGGGCAACTCGATCCGCCAGTGGCTGCTTCATGAAGATCTACTCGAAGCGGTCATTGCCCTTCCGGAGGGGCTAAGCGCAAACACAAATATTCGGCTGTACGCGCTCGTCCTCTCTAACCTCAAGCCAAAAACACGCCAAGGGAAGATCCAGTTTATCGACCTCCGCGGCTTCTACGAGGATATCCGGAACGGTAATGCAGAACGCCGAGCCGTTAGTTCCGCCGGCCTAGAGGAGCTGTCTCGAAGCCTGGGCAGACTCAAGGGAAACGCGACCAGCAGGACAGTTGAGGCGAAGGAGCTGGAATACCGTCGCGTCAAAGTCACATATCAGGGGATCGTCGCAGTGTCCGGCGCCGAGTCCACTGAAGTGCCAGTACTTAATGCGATCATTCCTGCGGCCTCGGACATCAACACGTGGCGGGATGAGCGCTATGGAAGTGCACCTCCCGAGGTAGAAGAAGCTCCACACTCAGAACTCACGTTGATCGATGTGGATCGCATCTTCCATACCGCACTACCACCTCGAGTGTTGCGGGAGATACAATCCATCGGCTGGCCGATTGTCCGCCTGGCAGAGTTGGTCCGTCTCGTGTCCTACGTGCGCTCAGCGAAAGCACCGGAGCGCGCATCGTCCCTGTCCGCCGTTGCGGGAACCATGAGCCTCGTCCTGCCCGTCGAACCGCATCTCGACGCAGTGTCCGGAGATCCAGAACAAGTGGCCCCAGGGAATCGATTGCTGATCATGCATATCGATCAGGATCTGGCCGATCCGGCTTACCTCGCCGGTTGGCTCAACTCCCCCCTCGGGCGACAACTGCGCTCGGCGGCTGTCAGCCGTGGCGGGCTCGGCTACTCCAGCCCGCGAGCCGTCAGCATTCGAGACGCCTGGGGCATGGCGGACGAAACCTTAGTTGCCCTTCCGTCACTCGCTGTGCAGCGCGAACTCGCTCGCGCCGAGACCGTCCTAGACGCTGCCAGCCGGAGAATCTCTGAAGCTCGCAAGGAGCTCTGGAATGACCCAAAGAAGCGGTCGGATATTTATCGTGAGGCGAGTCGCCTGATCCGATCTGGTGACCTTGTTGAGTGGGCGAGTAGCCTCCCCTTTCCAATCGCGAGCGCGCTATGGGCGTTCGAATCTCAAGGCAACAACGTGCATGCACGGCATAAGCAGATCTTCCTTTTCTGGGAGGCGGCAATTGAGTTTCATGCCGCAGTGCTGATGTCTGCCCTCGCTCAAGACAAATCGCGAATGGCTGAAGAGTGCTTGAACCTCGCGCAGAAGTTCGCTGAGGTGGGGCTGAGTCCCGAGCGCGCCACTCTGGGAGTCTGGCAGATCGTTCTGCAACGACTGGCCAAGGTCTACCGGCAACACCTCGCCGGGGCCGATACGGACGAACAGGCGCGGGTTAGAACAGCCTTCGCCGATCCGCCGCAGGATTTTCTCGAAAACTTGCTGAGCACTGAGATAGTGCGGATCTTTGTTGAAGTGATCAGTTTGCGGAATTCTTGGAGTGGCCATGCAGGAGCTGCCAGCGATGGCACTCTCAATGAACAGCTGGACGTCCTTATAGGCCACCTCCATGCGCTGAGGAATGCGATCGGCGACGGCTGGCTCGACTACCCACTTGTCCGTGCAGGCAGCACTCGTTTCAAGCACGGAGTTTTCTACCATGATGTCGAAGTCGCGATGGGGCCTAACGCGCCCTTCCGTCATGAAGAAGTTCAAGTAACAACTCCGATGGAGGAAAGCGGTCTCTACCTACTGTCGCGAGATGGGAGCCGAGCGCTGCCCATAGTTCCGCTAGTCCAATTCCATCCAGGCGAATTCGGCTCAAGCAGTACATGCTATTTCTACAATCGTGTACAACGGGATGGGGTCCGCCTCGTCTCATACCACAGCACACTCAAGCCGCAACTGGTGGAAGAGTCGCGATCGATCAAAGATCTAATCGATGCGATGACTTTAAGTCAGAACTCCGATTTTTCGTGATCAGGGCGTGCTCGGCCGAGGGGGTCGGCTGAGAGATGCAGTGCGTGTGATCAGCGCGTTTGCCCGGCTGTCGCACCGAGTATGCGAGGTTCCACGGGGCCGCGGGACCCGCGTGGGGCGGTGCGGCCTGTGCGAGGGGAAGTTCGCCGACGCTGCCTGACCTCTCGTTGCTCGCGCTTGTGTCGGCCCCCTCCGCTAGCCTGCTGGCGGGCCTGAAAATCCTCTCGATTCCCCGCGTCGCAGGAGGTCGAGGTGCGCGAAGATGGCTTCATGACGCCTCGTCAGCGGACGTGCGCTGACTTGCGTGGGCGCGACTACCTTAGTGGGCCAGCACAGCAATGTGCGTTTAGTTATTCCGGTGAGGAGCCTTGTGAGCACGCTTGGTAGTTTCATCTGGTCGATCGCCGACCAGCTTCGGGGTCCCTACCGCCCCAATCAGTACGGGAACGTGATCCTCCCGTTCACGATCCTTCGGCGCCTCGACTGCATCCTAGAACCGGACCGCGAGACCGTCCGGGACCTGGCCGCGAAATACGAGAACCCGAACCGGCTCCGGATCGAGGTCAAGAAGGCCACCGGCCGGCCGTTCTACAACACCTCGAAGTACAGCTTCGCCAACCTGTTGCAGGATGCGGACGGGCTTGAGGACAACCTGGTCGACTACATAGACCGGTTCTCCGCTGATGTCGATGTGTTCGAGTACTTCGACTTCAAGAAGGAGATCATCGCCCTGGAGAAGGCCGGCCTCCTGCGCGAGGTCGTGAAGTCCTTCGCTGCCGTCGACCTGCACCCCGATGTCGTGTCCAACGCCGACATGGGAGACGCGTTCGAGTACATCATCCGCAAGTTCAACGAGGCCGCGAACGAGACCTCCGGCGACCACTACACGCCGCGTGACGCCATCCGGCTGCTGGTCGACCTGCTCTTCGCCGAGAAGAACGCTGCGCTGGGCGAGGAGGGCATCGTCCGATCGCTCTACGACCCCACCGCCGGCACCGGCGGCATGCTCGCCCTGGCTGAAGAGCACCTGCTCAAGCAGAACCCGGATGCCCGGCTGAGCCTGTACGGTCAGGAGTACAACCCGCAGTCGTACGCGATCTGCAAGTCCGACCTACTCGCCAAGGGCCACGACGCATCCAACATCGCCTTCGGCAACACGCTCACCGACGACGCCTTCAAGGACCGCAAGTTCGACTTCTGCATGTCCAATCCACCGTACGGCGTCGACTGGAAGCAGTACGCCAAGGCCGTCACCAAGGAGCGCGACGAGGCCGGCCCGTACGGCCGGTTCGCGCCGGGCCTGCCCGCCACCTCAGACGGCCAGATGCTGTTCCTGCTGCACCTGGCCCACAAGATGCGCGCCCCGGAGGACGGCGGAGGACGGGCCGGGATCGTCATGAACGGCTCGCCGCTCTTCAACGGCGCCGCCGAGTCCGGCCCGTCCAACATCCGCAAGTGGCTGCTGGAGAACGACCTGGTCGACGCGATCGTCGCGCTGCCGACCAACATGTTCTTCAACACCGGCATCGCCACGTACATCTGGATCCTCGACAACACCAAGCACCCCGACCGCAAGGGCCTGGTCCAGCTCATCGACGGCACCTCGTTCTGGACCAAGATGCGCAAGAACCTCGGCAACAAGGGCCGTGAGATTAGCAACGCCGACCGCGCCAAGATCGTCCGGCTGTACGCCGACTTCGCTGACGCCGACCTGGACTTCTCGAAGGTTCTCCGCATTGATGAGTTCGGTTACTGGACCATCACCGTCGAGCGGCCGCTGCTGAACGAGGACGGCAAGCCCGTCGTGGACCGCAAGGGCAACCCCAAGCCCGACTCCAAGAAGCGCGATACCGAGAACGTGCCGTTCACCTACGGTGGCTCGGCCGCCGGTCCTGCTGGCAAGATCGAGGTCATCCAGGCATACTTCGACACGGAGGTGAAGCCGCACGTGCCTGATGCTTGGATCGACTGGACCAAGGTCAAGGTCGGCTACGAGATCCCCTTCACCCGCCATTTCTACAAGTACGCGCCACCCCGCCCCCTCGCCGAGATCGACGCCGACCTGGAGAAGCAGGTCACCAAGATCCTCGACCTGCTAAGGGAGGTGGAGAGGTGACGCGGTTCGGGCACGCAATGCAGAAGATTGATGAGCGCATCCCCGGGATCGATCTTCCGCTGATGTCGGTTTCCCAAACTCGCGGGGTGATCCGGCGGAGCGAACTGACGGATGCGCCCCAACGGGCGGAATCTCTCGACGCGTACAAGGTCTGCCGTCGGAACGACATCGTGTTCAACAAGATGAGTATTCGAGCAGGCGCAATGGGCGTGGCGGCCGAGGACGGTTTGGTGACCTACCACTACGAGGTTATGCGACCACGTCCAGGAACTGACTCCCACTTCATTTGCTACCTGATGAAGTCATCCTGGTTCACTGAGGAGCTCATCAAGCGCGAGCGTGGGATCGGGGCTGGCGACCAGGCGAACGTTCGAACCACTGAGGTTCCATTCTCCGTGTTGAAGACGATCGACGCCTTTATTCCGCCTTTTCGGGAGCAGCGCGCCATTGTCGACTACCTCGACCGTGAGATCGCCCGCATCGACATGCTAATCGAGGAGCAGCAGTGCCTCATTAAGCTTCTTCGTGAGCGACGAACTGCCGTCATCGCGCATGCGACCTCGAACGGTGCGCAAGTAGAACTGCGAAGGGTCATTCAGGCACTTCGTCAGGGCTGGAGTCCCAACTGCGAGAGTTGGCCAGCGGATGGCGTCTCGGAGTGGGGAGTCCTGAAAGTCGGGTGTGCCAACACTGGACGCTTCGATCCTGCAGAGAACAAAAGGCTCCCTGACGACGAGACTCCGCGGCCAGAGTTCGCGGTTCGGCGCGGCGAACTTGTTATGTCTCGTTCGAACACTAAGGACCTGGTAGGAGCCGCTGCCGTGGTCGATGGCGACTACCCACGGCTCCTTCTCTCCGACCTCACCTACGGAATCTCCCTGACAACTGATGCGGATCCGTCGTTCGTCGCCTATGCGCTCGCCTCGCCAAGCGTGCGAGTACAGATCAGCGCGGCATCGAAAGGCATGAGCCACTCGATGCAGAAGATCTCCCAGCGAGACATCCGCGAACTGGTCGTGCAGCTTCCGGTTATAGACGAACAGCGCCGTCTCGCCAATCAATTGGACGAGCAGACTGCGAAGATCTCTCAGCTCATCGAAGAGACCGAGCGGTTCATCGAGCTCGCTCGCGAGCGCCGAGCGGCCCTGATCACTGCCGCCGTCACAGGTCAGATCGACGTACGTGAGGTGGCGTGATGGCCGACCATAATGAGGTCGTCTTCGAGACCGAGATCTGTGAACATCTCGCGGCCCATGGGTGGCTGTACTCGGCCAATGACACCGGCTATGACCGTGAGCGGGCGCTGTTCCCTGAGGATCTGTTCGCGTGGCTGGAGGCGACGCAGAGGCCAGCGTACGAGAAGGCGTTGAAGGCGGCGGGGTCGCAGGCGAACTTCCTCGATGTGCTGGCGACGGCGCTGGATAAGCCGCTGGAGCACGGTGGTGGGATGCTGAACATCCTGCGTACCGGGGTGCAGTACATCGGTGGCGGCCGGTTGAAGATGGCGCAGTTCCGGCCCGAGACGTCGCTGAACGCGACGACGAACGCCGAGTACGCGGCGATGCGCGTGCGGGTGATGCGGCAGGTGCACTTCTCGACCGCCGACCAGCGCAGCATCGACCTGGTGTTCTTCATCAACGGGCTCCCGGTCGCGACGGTGGAGCTGAAGACGGACTTCACCCAGTCGCTGAGCGAGGCGATCCAGCAGTACCAGAAGCGCCGCAACCCGATGACCAACGGCCGGCGTGAGCCGCTGCTGTCGTTCGGGCACCGGGCGCTAGTGCATTTCGCGGTCTCCAATGACCGGGCCGCGATGACCACCCGGCTGGAGGGTGAGAAGACGCACTTCCTGCCGTTCGACACCGGCTTCGAAGACGGCGCTGGGAACCCGCCCGGTGCGGATGGGAAGTCAGCGACGGCGTATCTGTGGGAGCGGGTCTGGGAGAAGCACGCCTGGCTCAACATCATCGGCCGGCTGATGATCGTGGAGACCAAGGAGGAGTGGGACGTCGCGACCGGCACTTCGGTGCGCCGTACGAACATGCTGTTTCCCCGGTTCCACCAGTGGGAGGCGGTCACGGAGATCGTGGCCGCTGTGGCCGAGGAGGGTGTCGGCCACCGGTACCTGATCGAGCACTCCGCCGGGTCGGGGAAGACGAACACGATCGCCTGGACGGCGCACCGTCTCGCCCGCCTGCACGTCAACGACGAGAAGGTCTTCGACTCGGTCATCGTGGTCGTCGACCGCACGGTGCTCGACGGGCAGCTGCAGGACGCGATCCGACAGATCGACGGCAGCGGGAAGATCGTCGCGACGATCAGCCCCGAGGACGTGCGCAAAGCTGGTGCGAAGTCGAAATCCGGACTGCTGGCCCAGGCGCTGAAGAATGGTGAGCTGATCATCGCGGTGACGGTGCAGACCTTCCCCTTCGCACTCGATGAGATCAGGGCCGACTCAGGCCTGAAAGGCAAGCGGTTCGCCGTCATCGCCGACGAGGCGCATTCCTCGCAGTCGGGGCAGATTTCCTCGAAGCTGAAGAAGGTTCTGACCGCTGAGGAGATCAAGGAGATCGAGGAGGGCGGCTCGGTTGACGTCGAGGCGGTTCTCGCCTCTGAGATGGCCGAGCGGGCCGAGTCGGAGAACATCTCCTACTTCGCCTTCACGGCGACACCGAAGAACAAGACTCTGGAGCTGTTCGGCCGCAAGGGGCCGGACGGCAAGCCGCACGAGTTCCACCTGTACTCGATGAAGCAGGCGATCGAGGAGGGCTACATCCTCGACGTGCTCAAGGGCTACCAGTCCTACGACACCGCGTTGAAAATCGCCGGCAAGGCCGAGAGTGGCGACGGTGGCGAGGTCGAGGAGTCGGCGGCGCGCAAGGGGCTGATGCGCTGGGTTCAGCTGCACCCGACCAACATCAGCCAGAAGGTGCAGATCATCGTCGAGCACTTCCACGCCAACGTCGCCCACCTGCTGGAGGGCAAGGCGAAGGCGATGGTCGTCACCGACTCGCGCAAGGCCGCGGTGAAGTACAGGAAAGCGATCGACGCCTACATGGCCAAGCGGGCCGCCGTGGACGCGTCCTACAACTACCGGGCTTTAGTCGCCTTCTCCGGATCGGTGTCGATGGCCGAGAACGACGAGTGGAGCCAGGATTGGGGGCCGGCGCCGTCGAAGGACGACGAGTTCACCGAGGCCAAGATGAACCCCGGAGCGGGTTCCGACCTGGCTGCGGCGTTCAAGGGCGAAGCGTACAAGATCATGGTGGTTGCCAATAAGTTCCAGACCGGCTTTGATCAGCCGCTGCTCTCGGCGATGTACGTCGACAGGAAGCTCTCTGGGGTCACCGCCGTGCAGACGCTCTCCCGGCTCAACCGCACCCATCGCACCGCCGGCGGGGAGCAGAAGGCCAAGACGTTCGTCATCGACTTCGCCAACAAGCCTGATGACATCAGGGCCGCCTTCGAGCCGTACTTCACCAACGCCACGCTGGAGACCGAGACCAACCCGTACGTCGTCATCCACCTGGCCGATAAGCTCGCTCAGCCGGGGATCTACACCGAGGAGCAGGTCCGCCAGGTCGCCGAGCTATGGGTCACCCGCAAGGGCAACAACGCGCTCTCTGCGGCGATCAGCCCGGCCCAGCATGACTTCCGGCGTCGCTACGCGGCGGCGATCGAGGCCGGGGACAAGGTCACGCTCAACACCCTCGACCTCTTCCGCAAGGACGTCTCCACCTACGTGCGGCTCTATGACTTCATGAGCCAGATCGTCGACTACGGCGATCCGTACCTGGAGATGCTCTCGATCTTCCTCCGGCTTCTGGAGAAGGTCATCGCCGAGTCCTCGTGGAGCGCCGAGGTCGATCTTTCAGACGTGGTCCTGGTCGGAGTCAAGCACACCAAGAAGATCGCGGTCGACATCTCGCTGACCGGAGACGGGCAGTTGAAGGGGATCAGCGCAGCAGGCACCGGCGCCAAGAAGGAGCCGAAGTATGTCGCGCTCCAGGTCGTCATCGACAAGATGAACGACCTCTTCGGCGCTGAGTCGTTCGCCGAGTCCCAGATCCGGGAGTTCGTGCAGGGGCTCGTGCAGCGACTGCTCGACAACCCGGACCTGGTCCAGCAAACCCGTGTGAACTCGAAGAAGCAGTTCATGGAGTCACAGGACTTTCAATCCGCTGTTACCGAGGTCGTCGCCGACAACCAGGAGGCGCATAACACCATGGCTGACTACTTCTTCAGCGACGGGCCTGCGATCAAGGGGATCATCACGGCGCTCGCCGACGCGTTCTACGAGGCCGCTATCGACCAAGGGGCAGGTTGATCTTGCTGTGGATCTGCGAGGGCCTGACGCCTCTCGGCACGATCAAGCTTGACGGACGGTACGGCTGAAGCGGCATCACCGCATGGTTGCCTCCTCAAAGGATGTTCCAGGTCATCGTGTGATCTCCATGGCGGAGGCCGTTGACGCGCCTGAGGACTTCGGCGGCCTTCTCCGGGGCGTGGGTCGACTTTCGCGCGTTCGTGGAGATCATTCGAAGTTCGCGCAGGTCGCGCAGAATGCGGTAGCCGCTCCATGCGGTGACATCGAAGCCGTACGCCTGAGCAAATTTGCCGTACGCGGCCTGGCCGTAGCCGAAGCGCCGGCAATGTACCTCGATCGTGATCAGGTCCCATTCGGGCTGGCTGATGGCGAGGCTGTCCCAGTCGCACAGGACAACCCCTTCCGAGCTGTGCAGGGCGTTCCGATGGTGCGGGTCGCCCTGAGTGATGGCGTCGGGGTTGAGGGCGTACTGGACGTTAGCCAGTTTCGACTCCAGCAGATCGGCGCGCTCTTGCAGGAAGCGGAGGTCCGCTTCGGGTAGGAGGCTGGTTGCGCGGAGAGATCGGCGGATGGCTTCGATGGCGTCGGATCGTGGCAGCGCCACCGGGGGCTGGTTGAGGCTGTGGAGACGGCTGAGGGGCTTTGCCAGGGCCTCAGTGGGGACAGGCTCGGGTGGCTGGGGGAGGTAGTCCCAAAGGGTGATGGCGTGGCCGTCGATGATCAGGGGTTGGATGTCGCGCTTGTAGAGAGGAACGGTGGGGAAGCCCAGGTCCATGAGCCAGCTGACGAAGCGGACAGTCCGCTCGACCTCCGCTGGGTCGGTCCCCGCCCGGGCAATTTTCATGATGACCGGTGGAGCTTGCAGCCGGATGACGGCGTTGGTCTGCCCTCGAACGATCACAGCGCCGTCGGCGCGGAACCCGGCTGTCTCGCAAGCGCGGTGGAGCAGGTGGGACAGCTCGGCTTCGGTGAAGCCGCCGTGGATGGGGGCACCATTCATGCTTGTCAGGCTCACACCTCGGCCGGGGGCAGCGCCAGTACTTCATTCAACTCGCGTGCCGGTCGAGCGGTGCGAAGGCGTGCGGGGATGGCGACGATGACGTCACGGGCGCGGACGTCCAGGATGCGGGTTCGGTGTCCGGCAGGGACGCTGAGATAGGCGGTGATGGCCAGCTGGCAGGCTTCATCGAGTGAATGCCCTTGGGCGAAGCAGATTGCTTCTTCGATGCGGAGCAGAGCAGGGTCGATGCACGCGTCGTCGCCGTAAAGCTCGAGCGCGCGTTGCTGGGCGGCCCGAGCCTTGGCGCGCTGCCCCAGGTTTGTGAACACGCCGCTCATGTAAAGGAGCAGGCGACGCTCGGGGAAACCGAAGGCGTCGTAGTCGTCCTGATTTCCTGGTCCCGTCCGGCTGTAGACGTCCTGCGCTTTGTGAAGAGCATGCAGGGCTGCGGCCGTGTTGCCGATGCGGGCCTGTGCCCTGGCCTCGGCCATCGCGGCGAAGGCCGCCGTGATGGTCGGTGCTCGGCCGGCGCTGAGCTCGCTTGCCTCCTTCGCCAGATCGACGGCGGCCTCGATGGGGCCGTAGTAGTAGGGCAGCATCGCTGCTTGGGTTCGTACGCGGGAACGCAGCAGGCGGTTACCGCTGTCGTCGGCGGCGGCGCGGGCGGTGCCGTACCACGCGTGTGCCTCCGGAATCTCGCCAAGCTTCATCAGGGAGTCCGCGATGAGCGTGGCCAGCATCGCCGTCATCTCCGACAGCCGGGCTTGCGTGGTGGCAGGCTGCCTGTCGCGCGCTATGGCCTGTACTTCGCGTAGCTCGTTCAGCAAGCGAGGGATCATCGTCTGTGGCGGTGTGGTGATGTACTGCTCCCGGAGCCACATCAACCGCTCGTTGAGGAGATCGAGCTGGGCCTTGGTCACGCTGCCCGAGGCGAGAGTCCGGTCGATCAGTCGCCGGGTGGAGACGAGCAGTTCTCCCGGAATCTCGCCATGAGTGTTGCTCGTTGCCAGCAAACCGGGAGGCATGTCCAATTCTGACGTCGAGGACGGGGCCGACCTCGTTCGCTCAGGGTGGGCAGGGACGTTATCGCCGACGGCATAACCGAGATTGGCGACGTCCGTGGCGTAGAGCCGGCAGAGGAGGTCGACGGTTCTCGGTAGGGGTACGCGGCCTTCCCGTGTCTCCCACTGTCCCCATTGCTGGATGTCTGTCTTCGGCGGGTCGACCTCCAACTCCTCGCAGAGCGACTGCAGGTGGAGAACCGCCTCTCCGAGGGTCCAGCCGCGAGCCAGGCGATGGGCGCGCAAGCGGCTTACCTGGCAGCATGCGACTATCTCGTTCACGGTTCGGCAGAGATCCCATCCGAAGCGCTGGGCTCTCTGCCGCCACCGTGCAGCACACGACCGTTTGTGCGCCATGTCGAGCCTCCGTCTGCATGCCGGGCTGATCCAGCGTAAGCAGTCCATCACGCTTCGCTAAGCGATTGGCGACGTCAATCCCGTTCTAGTGTCTGAATTAGTGACGGTGGGGGCGACAGCGGCAACGTAAAGCGAGCGTCACCATTGCCGCGTCCCACATCGGGAGCGATCCTCAGAGGCCCACGGGCGCACTGCCCACGTCACCGATCAAAGGGCTCTCATGACCATCTCGATTCCCCGCTGGCCACCCGCGCAGGCTCTGACCTGAGAGCCGATTGTGGCGTGGCAGTCGGCTGGGCCCAAGCCAGGTTGTTGCCTCTGGCCTGCTTCCACCCCCGACGTGACTGAAACCCACGGTGGATTCCGTTCCCCTTTCAGACCCGGAGGTCAGCTCCATGAACTTCGTCATACTCGCCGGTCTGCGCCTGATGTACGCGCGCCTGGACACGGAGCCCTTGGGGGCGGCCGTCGCCACTGACGATCACCAGGTGGCGGCTGATGAGCCGCAGCAATGCATGACCGCCCGAGCTGCCTGATCAGCGCCTTCGCGGCGTGGCCGGTGGATTCCTGCCGCCAGCTTGTCCAGCGTGAACGCACCTGTTGAGGCGTGCTGGCTACGCCTCTCACCTGCTACATCCGTCCTGCAAGATCCGAAAAGAGGAACGATTCGTGACCAACGGAATCACTGACCAGGCTCGGGCCGCCGAGTTCAGGGACAAGCTCGCAGATGAGCTGATCGCGGCGGGATACATCAAGTCCGCGTCGGTGGAGGCGGCGTTCCGTACGGTGCCGCGGCACGCGTTCGTTCCGGCCGATACGCCGCTGGAGGTCACCTATGCCGTCGACAGCGCCGTGGTGACCAAGAGGGACGAGCGCGGCGTCGCCATCTCGTCGGTGAGCGCGACCTACGTCCAGGTGGCGATGATCGAACAGGCCGAGGTGAGCCCGGGGATGAGCGTGCTGGAGATCGGCTCCGGCGGCTACAACGCGGCCTTGCTGGCCGAAGTCGTTGGAGCAGGCGGCCAAGTGGTCAGCGTGGACATCGACCCGGAGGTCACCGATCGCGCGACCGAACTCCTGACAGCCGCGGGGTACGCCGATCGGGTCACCGTGATTACGGCTGACGCGCACAACGAGCTATCGGGGTATGGGCCGTTCGACGCGATCCTCGTGACCGTCGGCGCGTGGGACGTCGCTCCGGCCTGGCTGCGCCAGCTGGCAGCGAACGGCAGGCTCGTGGTGCCGTTGCGCATGAACGGCGTCAGCCGCTCCATCGCCTTCCGGCGCGAGGGAGACCATCTGGTCAGCACCTCTGCAGTGGTGTGCGGGTTCGTTCCGATGCAGGGGACGGGGAAGCATGCCGACCGAGAGTTTCGGCTGCCGGATGCGCAGGGGGACGTGATCACGCTTCGGTTCGACGCCGGAGCGCCTGACGACCCGAGTGTGTTGGACGGTGTCCTCGCCGGCGACCGCGCTGAGGTGTGGTCCGGCGTGACGATCGGAAACGGGGTGTCCTTCGCCGACCTGCACCTCTGGCTCGCGGGATTCCTGCCCGGCTTCTGCCGGATGGCCGCCGATGAGGGGACGGAGCTCGGTCAGGAGCGCAAGACCTGGTTCCCGTTCGCCGTGGTGCACGGTGACTCCTTCGCCTACCTGTCGGTGAGGCCGCTGCCGCAGGGGAAGGGGGTCGAGTTCGGAGCTCGTGCCTACGGCCCGCACGGTGCCCAGCCGGCGAACGCGCTGGTCGACCAGATTCGGGCGTGGGACGCGCGAGCCAGGGACCGGTCTGAGCCCACGTTCGCCTACTGGCCGACCGGCACCTCACCCACCCATATCCCCGAGAACGTGGCCGTCCTGCGCAAGGCCCACGGCCTCCTCACGATCTCCTGGCCTGCGGCTGAGTGACCGCGTCCGGCCAGGCCGTCCACACCGAACCCAACCGAAGGAGTACGTATCCCATGTCACCACTGCTGGCCCTTGACGCGGCCGACGCTCCCACAGATGTCGTGGCTGACGAGGAGTTCGAGCTGGACATGCGCGTCGTCGAGGCGACGACGTCGCTGGTCATCATGATGTGCGACACCAGCGACGGGTGCGGCAACACCTGCAGCACCAGCGCGTGCAGCACCAGCTCCAACGACCCATCCTGACTCCGCTCGCGGTCGCCGGCGCTCAAGACGCTTGTGGGTGCCGGCGGCGCGGCTCGTAGCCGACGAAGAGAGAAGTACGGTGACCGTCCTCCCGCGGTACGAACACACCGGTCTGGTGATGGTGCGCGCGAGCACCGATCCAGGCGACCTTGACCTGCCGACAGACCTCGACCTGTCGAGTAAGTCAGCGATTCAGCACGAGGGCCGACCTTGGCTGGCGAAGATCTGGGCGCGTGGCGACGTACGCGAGGCCGTCGGAGTGGCGAGTCCTGCCCTTGCGGGCCGTATCGACCTGCTGCTCGGCCCCGAACGCCCGGCCACTACGGACCTGCGCAGAGCCATCCTCGCCACCGCCTCATACCTGCTGCGCTGGCAGCGACGCGCAACCCCGTTCGGGCTGTTCGCCGGGGTTGCTACGGCCACGATCGGTCCTGCCAAGGCGAGCCTTGGAACGTGCCATCTAACGCGAGCCCGAGTGGACGCCGAGTGGCTCATAACGCTGATTGACCAGCTCGAACAGCATCCCGGCCTGCGGCCTCGTCTGAAGGTGGTCACCGACAACTGCGGCATTGTTCGCGACGGCCGCTTCATTGTCGCTGCTCGGGCGGAGGTCGGAGCGAGGACTCCCGGGCCTCTTCGTGAGGTGTCCGTACGCCTGACCCGGCCTGTACAGCGGGCGCTGGTGGCAGCCGCTCACCCAAAGCGCTTCGACGAACTGGCCGGTGACCTGATCCGGCTCTTTCCCGCGACATCGCCAGACAAGATCCAAGCCTTGCTGAACGCTCTGGTCGATCAGCAGGTTCTCATCACCAGCTTGCGCCCGCCGACGACCGCAGCCGATCCCTTGCAGCACCTGATCGAGGCCCTGCGCGCTGCGAGCTGTTCAGACCTGCCGGACATCGCGGAGCTGCTACGCCTTCTCGAAGGCATCGGGCAACTGTTGACCCGCCATGACGCTCTCACAGACCCGATCGAAGCTGCCCTCGTCCGAGTCGAAGCCTGCAGGCGGATGAGCGCCCTCAGCCCGCAAGCCAACCTGGCCACTGACGTACGGCTCGACGCGACGATCGCCATTCCCGAAGTCGTACTCAAGGAGGCAGAGCTCGCCGCCACCGCACTGCTACGCCTGTGCACCGAGCCCTTCGGCCGGACGGCATGGATGGACTACCACGCCCGGTTCCTCGCAAGATACGGCCGCGGCGCCCTCGTACCCGTACGAGAGCTGGTGGACTACTCCGGTCTCGGCTATCCCACTGGCTACCTCGGCGCGCCCCGCGCAAGGCCCACATGGCGCACCCTGACCGAACGAGACGCTGCCCTCCTCTCGCTCATTCAGGAAACGACGCTTTCCCGATGTGAGGAGATCACGCTGACGGAGGCGCAGCTTGAGGCGTTGACCGTGGGTGACCACACCACCGTCGCACCGCCGCGGAGGGTGGAGCTGGGCGTGACCCTGCACGCCGAGTCCGCCGAGATGATCGATCGCGGCGACTTCGAGCTCTGGATCACGGCCGCACCCCGCGCTCACACGAGCATGGCGGGGCGCTTCGCCTACCTGCTCGATGACGACGATCGCGCCCGGCTCGTCGCCGGGTACCAGCACGCTGAGGACGACGCGGTGGTGGTCCAGCTGTCCTTCCCACCTCGCCGCCCGCACAACGAGAACGTCGTACGCGTTCCACAGCTTCTTCAAGACACCCTCCACCTGGGTGAGCACACTACGAGCGGAACGATCGATCTCGACGACCTGGCGGTCACCGCCGATGCCGCGCAGATGTACCTGGTGCAGCGCTCCACCCGCCGGCGCGTGTTCACCCAGGTGCCGCACGCGCTGGACACCGTCGTTCAAAGTCCGCCGCTGGCCCGATTCCTCGCCGAGGTCGCCGAAGCCCGCAGCGCGGTCTTCACGCCATTCACCCTGGGCGCCGCTCGGACCTTGCCGTACGTCCCGCGCATCCGTTACCGGCGTACCGTCCTGTCCCCGGCGCGCTGGCTTCTCACTGCCGCAGACCTACCTGGTCAATGGGAGGAGGGACTTCGCGCATGGCGAGCACGGTGGCAAGTACCGGCGCGAGTAGTGCTGTGTCACGGAGAGCTGCGCCTGCCTCTCGATCTCGATCAGCGGCTGGATCGCGCCGTGCTCCATGTTCACCTGCGCCGCGCGGAACAGATTGAGCTGTGTGAGGACGGCCCGCCCAAGAGCCAGAACTGGATAGGGCGTCCGGCCGAACTGTTGATCCCCATGACGGCCATCCAGCCGCCCCCATCGAAGCTTCCTGTTACCGCTTCAGCAGGAGCTGTGCATCGGCCGGGTGCCTCCGAGGTCGTACGTGCCCATCTGATCGGCAACCCTGCACGGTTCGACGCCATCCTGACCCGACACCTACCGGCCTTCATTGACGAACTCGGCGACCTCGTTCTCCGCTGGTGGGTGAGCCGGCACCGCGACATGATCCGTCTCGACACCGACCAGCACCTCGCACTCTTCATACGCCTGACCGACCGCCGCCAGTTCGGGAAGGTCGCCGAGTGCCTGGCGGCGTTCGCCGAGAGGCTTCAAGCACGGGGCCTGCTCGCGCACCTCACCTTGACCACTCACTACGAGCAGCCTGGCAGGTACGGGGAAGGCGCGGCGCTGCAGGTCGCCGAGCAGGTCTCGGCCGCGGACACCTTGGCCGCGATCGCGCAGATAACGGCAGTCGAGCGTTCGCATCTGCCCGGTCAAGCGCTGGCCGCAGCATCGACGACTCACCTCGCGGCGGCGTTCGCACCAGACCCTCTCACCGGATGCCGATGGCTGGTCAGGTGCCTGGAACGGACAACGGGCCAGCTCGACCGCGTTCTACGGGATCACGCACTCCGCTGCGGCGATCTCGCCCAGGTCGGTGCCCTGCCAGCGGGGGATGCCGTCGTCTCCGCGTGGCGCGCACGCGCTGACGCCCTCGGCACGTACCACCGCATACTCACCGAGCAACGTGACCCGGAGACAGTGCTGCGCACCCTCCTGCACGAGCACCACGTACGAGCACTGGGCGTCGACCCAACCTTCGAGAAGGTGACCGGGCGCCTGGCTCGCGCGGTCGCGCTGCGCCGTCTGGCCCTGGCAGGTGCCCTGTGAGTTCGGAGATGTTGACCGCGGATGAGATGACCGCCCAGTCGCTCTCGCGAGGAGCAGCCGGGATCGCGCTGCTGCACATCGAGCGAGCGCTGTCCGGAACGGAGGAGTGGCGGAACATCTACGCCCACATCCGCCAGGCCGCTGCCGGAAGGGTCGTCGCCGCTGAGCACGCCAGCCTCTACTACGGCGCACCCGCCATCGCGTTCGTCCTGCACGCCGCAAGCGCTGACGGGGAACATCGTTACCCCTCGACAGCGGCCAAGCTGGACGAACTCGTGCTCGGCATCGCCCGCCGTCGCCTGGCCACCGCCACAGCGCGAATGGATGGGGGAGCGCCGGCGACGTTCCACGAGTACGACCTCTTCTCCGGACTGATCGGCATCGCGGCACTGCTGCTGAACCGCATGCCGCGCAGTGACGTCCTGGCCCAGATCCTTCGGTACTTGGTCCGGTTGACCCGTCCCCGCGTCGAGGATGGGCTGGAGATTCCCGGCTGGTGGGTGCCGCACGACCCGGACCCGCTCCTGCCTACTCCCGGCGGGCACGCCAACCTGGGGATGGCGCACGGTGCCGCCGGGCTGCTCGCCGTACTGGCCCTGGCCGCCCGCCGTGGATGCGTCGTGCTCGGCCAGCGCGAGGCGATCACCTTCCTGATGCTGTGGTTCGACCGCTGGCGGCAGTTCTCGGGGGATGGCCCCTGGTGGCCGCAGTGGCTAACACAAGAGGATCTGCGGAGCGGACGGCCCGCCCAGTCCGGTCCAGGCCGCCCGTCGTGGTGCTACGGCACGCCCGGCATCACCCGAGCCCTTCAGCTCGGCGCCATAGCCCTCGGCGGCCAAGAGCGACAGCGCACAGCCGAGGAGGACATGGCAGCGTGCCTGACCGCTGGACAGCTCGCTCGGCTGAGTGAGGCGGGGCTGTGCCACGGCCTGGCCGGCGTGTACCAGACGGCCTCCAGAGCCGCCCAGGACGCTGACAGTGAAGCCGTCACAGCGTGCCTCCCCGAGCTGGCATCGCTCCTCAGGAAGCAGGCCGCGGCCCTCCATGTCGAGGGCGCCGGTCTGCTGACGGGCGAGGCAGGCGTTCGGCTGGCGATGGAGACCACACACACGCCTCCCCGATCGGGATGGGACTCATGCCTGCTGATCACCTGACCACTGCTTCGCCGGCGAAGATCGCCGCCGCCGTCCTCGTCGTACTCTCCGGGGCGGACCTGGAAAGCACCGCGACGGAGACGAGGATGTCCCCTGTCGAGCTGGCTGATGCCGTTCAGCTGTTCCAAGCGGCCGGTCTCACCGCCTTGGAACAGCGGAGCGAGTGGTACCAGCTCGCGATCGAGTTCGCAGAGGAACGTACGGCCGAATCGGCTGGAGCGATGTACCTGGGACTCCGGTTGGACCGTCTACAGGACCAGGGCGTCGTGCAGGGTTGGTGGTTCCTGCGCAAGCCGCCGGGCTGGCGGCTCCGGGTGCACACAACGGACCGCCCGGCTGTCGATAGAGCACTCCGCGAGCTTGTTGAGGAGCGCGTCATCGCTCGTTGGTGGTCCACCATCTACGAGCCAGAGACCTTCGCCTTCGGAGGTCCAGACGGGACCGACATCGCTCACGAACTGTTCTGCGCCGACAGCCACGGCGTGCTGGCCTACGCCCGCCAAAAGGCCGCCGACCAAGGACGACGAGAACTCTCGCTCCTGCTGATCAATGCCCTGCTTCGAGAAGCGGGACTGGACTGGTTCGAGCGCGGCGACGTCTTCGGCCGGGTGGCCGCGATCCGTCCGGCGCCGCCTGGCAACCAGACCTCAGCGGTGGAGAAGCTGGCGCCCAACGTACGCACTCTTCTGCTGGTGCCCAGGCAAGCCGACCGCAGGTTGCTCGCGGACACCCTGGCGTTCGTCGAACCCTGGCTCGCCGCATACGAGACAGCCGGCCAGCGGCTCGGTGACGCTGCCGCCCGGGGACGCCTTGATCGCGGGCTCCGAGCCGTACTCACCCACGTACTGATCTTCCACTGGAACCGCTTCGGCCTGTCGGCCACCACCCAGGGCGTCCTCGCCCACGCGGCGAAGGCCGCCTTCCTGCCTCGGAGCTGAGCATTGGACCTCACGACACTGCACAACGCCATGCGCCGCTTCCCCCTCGTCGGCCGCCCGCGCCCGGCCTGTCCCTCACTCCAGGAGAGGGTGCGGGAGGTAGCGGGAATCGCCGAGACCGCGTGGCACCAGGGCGACAACGGTCTGCACGAGGCGGCCCACGCCCTGAACAAGGCCGCCCTGATCGCCAGCGATTGCGGCCTGAGCGACCTTGCCCATGAGCTCTGCTGGCAGCACATCAACGTCTACCGGCAGGCAGGCGAACCCCTCACCGTGCTGCAAACCCGGTACATGCTCGAACCAGTACTCAACCTCGCACGGCTGCAAATCCGCGCGGAGAACGGCGACAAGGCCCTGCGGCTCCTCGCTGCCGTCTACCAGGCGGCGACCACATGCACCGACCTCGTCGTTGAGGGGCAGCCCCTCCCCACAGCCGCCCTGGAAGGGACGCGACACGAGCGTCACAAGCTCCGCGAGTGGGCGTGGCTCCAATACCTGGCGGAAGGAATCCGCGTGCTGGCCATGGCCGGGCGTTGGGACGAGGCGGTCACACATGCCAAGGCCCACAACGGCATCGGGGTCCATCTGATGGAGGGACGGCAAGCCGAGATCATCGCGCACTGCCTGCACAGTGCACCCAGAGCTGCCCGGCACGTCCTGGAGGAGTGCAACCTGACCGAGCCCTGGGAACGACAGGTCGCAACCTGCCTGAACGTGATGTCCGCAGGCAGCACGCCCAACCGGGACGGCCAGGCGATGGTGGAGCGTTTCCTCGGCAGCGAGCCGATGCCGGGTTACGCGGTCTACCGCGCCCACTACGGGCTGACCGTGGCCACCCTGGCCAGCGCCTTCGACCCGCATACTGCAGATCACGTCCTGGCCCAGGTAGCGACCGAGGCACTCACCTCGGGAGACGGGTACGCCGCTCGCGACGTTTTGCGCCACCACCCCATGACGCAGCTGGCCAGTGCCCACCGTCGTGGACTCACCAAGTTAGTTACCTCGGCCGGCCTTGGCAGCGGCAGCCTTGGCGCTCCGCTGCTCGACTCGATCACCGCCTCGGTCAAGCTCGCCCAAGAAGCGCTGGCCGCCGCGCTATCGACGAAGCGGCGCACAGCTTCCTGAGCAGTCCCGCAACCGCGGGACAACTTGACCCCTGCCATGAAGTCGAGCGCCCATTGGGCCATCGCGTCCGCGCGGGTGCGGATCGCCACCGACAACCAGGAGGAACACCGCGAATGATCGAAACCATGCATACGCCCGAACGATGGGAATGGATGCGCTCGTCCGACCGGATGGACTGGCGAGGCGTGTTCCCCGGCGAACGCGATCAGGTACGCCGCGTACGCCGCATGGTCGAGGCACTGTTCGAGGGAACGGGCCGCGAGGGTGACGCCGGACTCATCGTCTCGGAACTCACCACGAACGCCCTGCTGCACACCCGCTCCGGCCGAGCCGGAGGCTGGTTCGGGGTGGAGATGCATCTCCCAGAGAAGGGCCCGGCCTACCTCGGGGTCTGTGACCTCGGGGGAGCAGGCAGGCCGCTGCTGGACCGCCGCCCGACAGACGGGAAGCTGACGGTGGGCGGCTTCGGACTCGCGATCGTCAGGGAGCTCGTCGTGAAGCTGTCTCAGATCGGCAGCCCGGCAACCGGACACACGGTGTGGGTCCACCTCGACATCGATGTCCAGAACGCCAAGCGAACTGCGGCCGTAGCGGAATAGATGGGTCGGCCTGCTGCTATCAGGCCGACCCGTTCCGACTGCCGCTTGGCGCGTTGCACCGGAGTCTGCACGCGCCGCGCTGCCATGCACTCTCTCCGTGCAAGTATCGATGGCCCCTGTGATGCAGAGGGCGAGCAAGCATCCAGAGGCGGCGGAGTCGCGCGTCGGCCCGGTAGCCTGCTTCGCTACTGTACTTGGTGGTGCTGGACGAAGGAGTACTCAGTCGGCCCATCGGCGGGCCTGACGTCATGCGGAAGCAGTTGGAGCGTCTGCTGGAAACTACGCGTGCCCCACACATCACCGTCCAGATTTGCCCGCTGGGCGCCAACCCCGGCTTGAGCGGAGGTATCGTCATCGCGAAAGCTCCCAATGGCACCCGTAGCACGGTGTACCTGGAGACCGCCGCGGAACCGCTCGTTACGAGCCATGCCGAGGTGGTTGAGGTGGTTACCATGAAATTGGACGCCATCCGGGCGGATGCTCTCCCCCAGAGGGTGTCGGTCGAATTCATCAGGAAGATGGTGGGGAAATGGACCTGACGGCCGAGCTGGAGTCGGCGGCCTGGCGCAAGGCGACAAGCTCGACCGGCAACGGCGGAAACTGCATCGAGGTAGCACCCCTATCCGGCGGTCGTGTCGGCATCCGTGACACCGAAGCGCCTGACCAGCTCCCCTTTGTTGTGCGACCCGAGGTATGGGCCGCTTTCATCGACGGCGCGAGGAATGGCGAATTCGACTTCTAACCGCTTGTTTGGCGAAAGCGACGAGGAGTCCTGAAATAGTCTCGGGCTCCTCAGATCGCCGTCTTTCCATCGCGTTCTCTGGTGCGTCGAACGCATTTTCAACACATAGGCTGCTGTGACTATCTTGCTGAGGGCTTCTGCAGTGCGAGTGCTGGCCGCGTACATCTGCTCCGCCGACCGATCTGACGTCTAGGTCGAGCTGCTAGCCCATAATTTCTTAACTTGCAGCCGGGGCCGCGCTGTTGAGGACACGGCATGTGGAGCACGTCACCGTAGCATCCTCCTTTCAGGAACGTCGCGTTCCGTGTACTTTTGATCACTGAAGTCGCTCTTGTCTGTTGATCTTACAAAAGTTACGCTCTGTCCGTTTGATCAAGGCTCCAGGGCTGCACGGGTCGGGTCCTGCCTGCCGGGTGGGGTGGAGTGACGTCCGATGCCCGCGTGCGGGTGTCCCTCGTTGTGGTGATGGAGCGTGACGGCGTATGCGCCGGTATTTGGCATGGAATCGTTCGGGCCGTCGCTGGTTATGCGCGCGGGTCGCGCTTCTTCTGGTGCTATTGCCGGGCTTGTTGCAAACTGCTGCACTTCCTGCGGTGGCGGCTGCCTTTTCGGCCACGTCTGGCGCTGCAGCGACGGCGCAGGGCATTCCGGAGACGCCGCGGCAGCGGATGGGCATTGGGCTCAAGGGTTTGCCTGCGGTGATGCCGGCGGAGTTGACGATGGCGCCGGGTAAGGCGCAGGAGATGCTGGCTCCGGGCAAGGTCAGGCTGCCCAAGCAGGTTAATGGGCCGGATACGGCTTCGCGTTCACAGAGCACGATGAGTACGGCGCCTGCTGCTCAGAGGCTGCCGTCGGGGGTGGCGCGGGCCGAGGCGAAGGACGCGGCGACGGTGGCGGCCGCTCTGGAGGTGACGAGCATGTGGCCGCTGAACGGAGCGATGGCGGGGACGGTGCCGACGCTGCTCGCGCACGCCGAGGGCGGGAGCGAGCCGCTTGAGTTTGAGTACATGTTGTGTGAGGCGCCTGACGACCTAGAGGTGCTCTTCGAGTCTGATTACGATCTGTGGTGTTTCCGGGACAACCCGGATGGCTCTGCGTACGAGCCGTTGTATTCCGGTCGGCTCCGCTCGGGAGCGCATGCTTGGACGTTGTGGAGCGGGGTGCTGAGGCCAGGTGCCACCTATGCCTGGAGAGTGACGGTCACCGACGACATCGGCAGGCGGGTCACCTCGGCTTACCACACGTTCGTGACCGGGGCGCGGCAGCCGAGGATCGGTTCGCAGCTGGCTAACCGTGACCAGGGCGGCCAGGAGTTCCAGGCGGTGTCGGGCAACTACACCAGCACGGTGGTGGACGCCTCAGTGGCCGGAGTCGGCCCGCCATTGTCGGTGGTGCGTACCTACAACAGCATGGACGCGCGGCGCGACGGCCTGTTCGGGGCCGGCTGGTCGACACGGTTCGACATGCGCATCGTCACTGAGCCGGGTGGCAGCCTGCTGGTGACCTATCCGGACGGCCGCCGGTTGCGGTTCGCGGCCAAGGGGGATGGCACCTTCCAGCCGCCTTCCGGCATGCACGCCACGCTCGGCGTGGTGTCCGGCGGCGGGTGGAAGCTGATGGACAAGAGCTCCACCGTCTATCACTTCAACGCGGCCGGTCGGCTGACCCAGGTGGCAGATGCCCGAGGGCGGGCGCAGGAGCTCATTTACGGCGCTGACGGCAAGCTGACCAAGGTGACCGGGGTAGGCGGCCGGTCGCTGACATTCACCTGGAGCGGCGCGCATGTCGGCAGTGTGTCCACCGACGCGGTCGATGGCGCACCGCTGACGTGGACCTACAGCTATGACGGGGACAAGCTGGTCAGCGCGTGTCGGCCGGGGGCGGCACCGAACTGCACCACCCACGCCTACAGCAGCGGTTCGCAGTACCGCAGCCTGGTAGAGGACGGTGAGCCGGTCGGATACTGGCGGTTGGGCGAGCCGGCCACCGAAGACTTTTGGGCCGAAAGCTTGGGCTGGGGCGCCGGTGCGGGCGAGTACCGGGATGTGGCGCTGCAGCAGACGGGTGCGCTGGCCGGCACGACCGACAAGGCGGCCCGCTTCTTCGGTGACTCGGAGTTGGTGCTACCGGGCCATCTCACCGCGCAGTTGCACAATCAGTTGTCGGTGGAGCTGTGGTTCAAGACCACTTCCTCCGGCATCTTGGCCTACACCGCAGCAGAGGAGCCCGACCCGGACATTGCCGTGGACGCCGGGATCCCGCTGCTGTATGTCGGCACCGACGGCAAGCTGCGCGGCCAGTTCCGCACGTTCAACAGCCGCGGCGTGGAGATCGGGTCGCCCATCACCAGTTCGGCGCGGGTGAACAACGGTCAATGGCACCACGCGGTGCTGGCGGGTTCGGGCAACACCCAGACGCTCTATCTGGACGGGACGTCCGTCGGTTCGCTCACCGGCCGGATCGATCACAACGGGATGGCCTACACCTCGATCGGCTACGGGCTCACTCATGACGGCTGGCCGGCCAGCAAACCCCTGGACCCGGAAGACTGGTTCTACACCGCGTGGGGGCTTGACGGTCACGTCGACGAGGTTGCCTTTTACGACCGTGGTCTCGGCGCGGCGGAGGTGAGCGACCATTACGCGGCCCGGCTCGCTGCCCCTCACCTGCTGGCCGAGGTCAAGCTGCCGTCGGGGCGGGTGTGGGCGCAGAACGTCTACGACACCGATAAGGACCGGCTGCTCACCCACACCGACGAGCACGGCGGCCAGTGGAAGATCTCCGCCCTCGCGGACAACACCGCGTCCGGCTTTAAGACAGTCACGGTGACCGACCCAGCTGGAAAGAACATCACACAGGAGCACGATTCCTGGCGCGGTTACCGCCTGGTCTCCGCCAAAGACCAGAGCGGATACAAGACCAGCTACGAATACGACGACGAGGGTTACCCTCTGGCGGTCAAAGACCCCAACGGCATTGCCACCATCACCAACTACGACGAGCGCGGCAACCTATTGCACTCCGCGCAATGCCGCGCCGGCACTGCGACCAAGTTGCCGCTGACCTGTCTGGGCTTCTCCTCAGGCGACCCGCAGCCGATCAACCACCGCTGGTACAGCTACGACGTCAACGAGGACGACGAGTTCGATCCGCGTAATGACCGGGTGACCGCCGTCCGCGATGGCCGTTCCTCCTCCAGTACCGACAACACCTACGCCATCACCTACGAGTACAACGCCTACGGCGAGCAGACCAAGCAGACCACCCCGGCCACCCCGGACTTCCCCAGCGGCCGCTCGGCCACCACCACCTACACCGATGGCAGCGAACCCGCGGTCGGCGGAGGCACAACTCCGGCCGGTTTAGTCGAGACCAGCACCGACTTCAAGGGCAGCACCACCAGCTACCGCTACACCGCGGCAGGTGATCTGGCCGAGCAGACCGACCCGACCGGCCTGGTGACCACCTCCGAACGCGATGCGCTCGGGCGTGTGGTCACACAAACCGCGATCTCCGACGCCCATCCCGACGGGGTGAAGACGAGCTACACCTACGACGCCGCCGGCTGGCTGGCCACCCAGACCGCGCCCGGCGTGAAGAACGAGGTCACCAACGTCACGCACACCGCGCGAACGACGTACACCTACGATCCGGACGGCCACACGCTCTCCGAAACCGTCACCGATCTGACCGGCGGCGATCCCGCCCGCACCACCACGAACACTTACGACGCCCACGGCCGCAAGGAGACCACCACCGACGCCGAGGGCGGCGTAGTGCGCGTCACCTGGAACACTCTCGGCCAACAGTCCACGGTCACCGACCAGCTCGGCGCGACCTACAGCCTGTCCTATAGCGAGCGCGGTCAGCTGAAAAAGACGACGTTGCAGAACTGGACCGGCAGTCCGGTGGACCCGCAACCCGCCACGGCGATCGACCTGGAGGAGCTGGTCTACGACCCTGCCGGGCGGCTGAGCGCGGGGGTGGATGCGATGGGCCGCAGGACCACCTACAGCTACTACGATCACGGCCTGCCATACCGGACGACCGCTGAGTCCGTACGCCTCAACGGGTCCGATACGGTCACCAACGTAGTGCTGGAGGAGAACGTCTACGACGCGGCCGGCCATCTGACCCGTAAAAGCACCGGCGACGGTGCCGTCACCACCGACTACGTCTACGACGCCGCCGGTCGGCTCACCTCGACCACCTTGGACCCCGCCGAGCTCAAGCGCAAAACCTCCTACACCTACGACGCAAACAACCTGACCACGAACGAAACACGCTCCGCAGCGAACGGCAGCCGCCAGGAAAGCACCAGCTACACCTACAACGCCGTCGGCATCAAGACCCGTCAGACGATTGAGAACGGCGACCAGGACCTGATCACCACCTGGACGGTCGACGACCGCGGGCTGGTCACCGCCGTCACCGACCCGCGCGGCAACGCCGATGGGGCCGCCGCCGCCGATTACACCGTCACCAACCGCTACGACGCCCTCGGCCGGCTGGTCGAGATAAAGGCACCGCAGGTGCAGGTGGACAGGAACGGCACCACCACGTCCACCCACCCGACGACCCTGACCGGCTACGACACCGTGGGCAACGCAACACACAAGCGTGATGCCGAAGGCCGCACCACCATTGCATCCTTCGACAAGGTCGGACGGCTGACCAACAGCACCGCGCCCGCCTACACACCGCCAGGCGGCAGCCCCATCACTCCGACCGTCGAGCACGCCTACGATGCGGCCGGACAACTCATCCGCACCACCGACCCGCGCGACAACGTCACCAGTTACGAATACGACCAGCTCGGGCGACAGGTCCGCGTCACCGATCCCGCCCCCGAGGGGCAGCCCCCAGGCAGATGGATAGCCGAGTACAACCTCGCTGGAGAACAAACCACCATTGTGGACCCGACCGGGGCCCGCGCCCAGGCCACCTACGACGGCCTGGGTCGGCAGATCACCACCACCCAGATCGAGCGCAAGCCCTCAAGCGCCGTATACACCGCCGAGCTGGAGTACGACGTCGCTGGCCGACTGGTCAAGCAGACTGTCCCTGGGCCGGGCACGGGCACCGTAGTCACCAGCTTCGAGGTCAACGCGGCCGGTGAGACCACAAAGGTCATCGACCCCGCCGGTACGACCACCACGACGTACGACCTGGCCGGGCGTCCGGTAATGACCGCGGACGCCAACCGCAACGGCAGCGTCGTCGAATACGACCTTGCCGGGCGCAAAATCAAGGTCAGTGACGTGCGTTTGCAGACGGACGGCGTCACCGTCGCCGAGGTACTGCGCACTAGCAGTACTGATTATGACGCCGCAGGCAACCCGACCAGCGCCACCTCTCCCGAAGGTCATGTCACCCGGCAGACCTACGACGCGCTGAACCGCCTCACCTCCCTGATCGAGCCCGTCTCGGACTCCAAGCAGATCACCACCAGCTTCGGTTACGACGCCACCGGCGCCCGCACCCGGATCACCGACGGCCGTGGCAACGCCACCTGGACCAGCTACAACAGCCTCGGCCTGGCCGAAACGGTGACCGAACCGGCCACAGCCGCACACCCCAACGTCGCCGACCGCACGTGGACAACTCTCTACGACGCGGCAGGCAACCCGACCGCCACCATCCAGCCGGGCGGCGTGCGCATCGACCGCACCTTTGATCACCTCGGTCGCGTCACCCGCGAGACTGGAGGGGGCGGCGACGCCGCCACCGCCGAGCGTAGCCTCGGCTACGACCTGGCCGGCCGTCTTATCAGCGCGGGCGACCTGATGGTCGATTACAACGACCGAGGCCTGCCGCTCAGCATCAAGCGCGACACCATCCAGGAAACCGCCTACACCTACGATGCGCTCGGGAATCTCACCCGACGCATTGACGCCGCCGGGGCCACAACCTTCACCTACGATGATGCCAACCGGCTGAAGACCGCCACCGACCCGGTCACCAGCCGAACCCTCACCTACGGCTACGACCCGGCCAGCCGGTTGAAGACCATTACCGCCACCAGTGGTACGGGCAGCACCCAGACAATCGACTACGACGACCTGGACCGGGTCACCGGTCAAACGTTGCGGAGCGGTTCCGGCACGCAGTTGGCAAAGATCACCTACGGGTGGGACAACGACGACAACTTGACCAGCAAGACCACCGCCGGCACCGCCGGAGCTGGCACCAACACCTACGGCTACGACCACGCTGGCCGGCTCACGTCCTGGACCGCCTCCGGAGGCGCAGCCATCGACTACGAGTGGGACGCCGCCGGTAACCGCACCAAGGCCGGAGACAAAACCTTCACCTACGACGAACGCAATCGCCTCACCAGGGGTGACGGCACCGACTACACCTACACCTCACGCGGCACCCTCGCCTCCCAGACCAAGGACGGCACCACCACCCCACTCACCTTCGACGCCTTCGACCGGCTCATAGCCGACGGCGACAGCCTCTACGCCTATGACGCCTTCGACCGCGTTACCTCCCGCATCAGCGGCACCACCAGACAAACCTACCTGTACGCCGGACTCAGTAACGACCTGGCCGCCATCAGCGTCAGCGGCAGCATCCAAGCCAAATACTCCCGTGACGCGTTCGGTACCCTCCTCGGCCTCCAAGAAGGCACCGCGCCAGCTGTCGCCGCGATGAGCGACCTGCACGGCGACCTCGTCGCAACCCACAACGGAAACGCCCTGACCAGCTCCACCACCTACGGTCCCTTCGGTGAGACCACGGCCCACGCCGGCAGCGAAAGCAACCTCGGCTACCAGGGCGCATACACCGACCCCGACACCGGCAAGGTCAACATGCACGCCCGCTGGTATCAACCCGGCACCGGCACCTTCACCAGCCGCGACACCATGACGCTGGAGCCAAGCCCCTCCATCCAAGCCAACCGGTACACCTACGCCAACGCCTCCCCCCTCACCGGCATCGATCCCACCGGCCATGCCACTATCGCACCTGGCGCCGCCAGTGCCTGGCCCGGCGAACTTGAAGACCTCTACAACCGCAACGGCCCCACAGGCAACCGGCTCGGAATCGGTGGGTGCATTGCCTGTACCAACCAGGTCGAGCCCGCCATCCTGGTCATGACTGAAGCCGACATAAGAAGGAGAGGGCATCTTCCGAATGGAGGTGTCATACCCCCTCTTTTCTGGGAGGCCGATAAGAAGTCCAGAGCCGCACTTATAGACTTCGCTAGTCGCCCCAATCTTTCCGATGATGATATACTTTTTGCTTGGGGCCTTTTGAATGGCGCGTTCAGGAACGCCGCGGGGAAGAGCGCTGCTTCGAAGTCCCTCGATCCCGATAAAGATCGCTCTTATACGGTGTGGTGGAATGGTAAGCGAATAACTTTTTCGTCCGTGGGTAGAGCGCTTGCTTATCTGAATAAGATGGAAGCGGACAAGGAGGTAGATGTCTGCTTCGATCCGCGCTGCATCGACGAGTTCGGAATGTGGATAAGGAAGACTGAGAAGATACTTCAAGGCGGTGCATGTGGCAGTAAGGGAATGGCTGCCTCGTGCGTGGATGACGAGGCCAGGTGGAAGCAGGAAGTAGGCGTTCGAGGTTTGCTTTTGCATTTCGGGTTCAGCGGATACTCGGTCATGCTATGGAATGGCGATACGGGGGTGGGTTACACTGGGAAAGAAGGAGGGGTCTATATTTTGGTCGATCGACATGGCACGCCACTGAAAGTGGGCCAGACCAAGGACTTCGCTACGCGGCAGCGCCAGTACAATCAAGAAGAAAGATGTAAGAAGCTTGGCGGCTGCAAAGTCCAGGTAGTGTTCTCGCTGGGTTCGGCAGACGAGAGGTGGGGCATAGAAGATGTCTTCTTTGATATTGGTTCTCAGCTCGGATACTGGCGCTTAGGTGATGAATTCAACAAGCAGAGACCTATCGAGCTGAACCATAGCGAGCGCGTGGAGAGGGTTTCTGATGGCTTGTTAAGACTGAGGACCCTTGGGGTAGGTATACGTCGGCCTCCAGAGATTCCCGTAGCAAAGGGTCAGACCGCTTACCAGGTGAGATTAGGTGGCGCCGGCGATGGTCTGTATGGGCGATGGGGGGCGGCGGAGGGCAACCCATGGAGGCATCCAAAGGCCCTCGCCGGACGTATAGGGGGAGATATCAAAAGGCGATAAGGTAGACCAACAACGAGAAGTGATGGAGGTAAGTGGCGTGTGGACTGCGGATGTGTGTAGCAACCATTTTTGGGCACTTATCGAGCAGTCATTGCAGGTGTCGACTGCAAAAGATGAGCGAGTTGCCTTCCTCAAGGCGCGACTGGCGCAGGAATCGACCGAAAACATCGCCGCCATCATGGTGTGTCTTGACGACCACAAGGAGCGTCTGAATACTTGGGATATGTATGGAGCCTTCTGGTACCTGTTTCAAGTAGGATCCATGGACAGCTTCAGCGCATTCCAATCGTGGCTGGTCGGGCTGGGAAGGTCCAAGTATGAATCGCTTGCGGCTGGGGCGGACAATGTCACCGAACTGTCCGAAATTCGAGGCATTCTTGAGGCGCGAACGGCTACTGAGGCGCGCGACCCTCGCGGCGTGACGTTGTTTGAGTTGAGAGAGCCAGATTTTTCGGAACTGGACTCTCTTGTATATCATGCATACATTAGATCTGGCGGCAAGGAGGACGCTCTGGATGATTTATATGCGGTCGCAGAGGTGGCCTACTCTGCCGTGCAGCCTGTAGGTGAAGAGTGGGACATCTCGGATATCGACGAAGTCAGGAGAAGGCTCCCGCGAACATATGAATACATGACTCGTTTGCGCCAGCGGTACAGACCTACGGAAGCTTAGACTACGTAATAGGACGAGGTCCTGGTGTGAGTGAACACTGGCGTTCTCGGCTTCTTACGCTGGACTGTTGTCGTAGTAGAAGCTTGGCGCCTCCGCCGTCACCCTACGTTGAGCACATCTGGCTTCTCGGTATCGATCGTGATCAGGTGCGAGTAGAGGAAAGCGCTGATCGCCTCATACGCCTTCAGTTCGTTGGCGCGGTTGGTGAAGCCATGGCCTTCGTCGGGATAGATGTCGTAGCGAACCTCGACACCACGCTCACGCAGCCGGGCGACGATCTGGTCGGACTCGGTCTGGGGAACGCGCGGGTCGTGGGCGCCCTGGATAACGAACAAGGGAGCGGTGATGCCGTCTGCGTGGCTGACGGGGCTGCGTGCCAGGAGATGTTCGGCGCAGGTGTCCGGGTCGCCGAGGACGGTCGCGACGAAGGTCTTCCAGGTGGGAGGTGAGGCCTTGGCGAGGGTGACGAGGTTGCTGGGGCCGCATATGGAGACGCCCGCGACCCACGAGTAGGGCAGGCGCGCGAGGCAGGACAGGGCGGCGAATCCGCCGTACGACGCTCCCATGACGGCGAGGCGGCTGGTGTCGGCCCAGTCGAGCGTTTGCAGGTGGCGGATGCCGTGGTCGAGGTCGTCGAGGTCGATGCCGCCCCAGTCGCGGTAGATGAGCTTCTGGTGGGCGGTGCCGTAGCCGGTGGAGCCGGCGGCGTTGGGGGCCAGGATGGCGATCCCTTGGTGGAGAAGGTGCTGGTAGAGGCCCGAGCGGGCGTAGATGGGACGTTCCTGGGCCTCCGGTCCGCCATGCACGGACAGCAGGACCGGGTGGGGGCCTGGGCCGTCCGGACGGTAGAGGAGGGCGTGGACGTCGCGGCTGCCGCTCGCCGGATAAGTGATGAGCTCCGGGACGATGGAGCTGATGACGCGCAGGGCGGCAGGACGGGTGTCGGTGAGGTAGCGGAAGTCGTGATTGGCGAGGTCCAGGACCGCGAGTTCCGCCGGCCGTGCCGCCGAGTCGATCAGGAGGACGGCGAACGAGGCATCCGGTGCCAGGGACAGCGCCGAGATGACGCCAGGCGGGATGTCGGGGAGCAGGAGCGGGGAGCCGTTGCGTTCGGCGTGCAGGCGGGAGCGGCCGCCCTCGTTGACGGACCAGATGCGTACGCCCGCAGCGACGTCCAGGGTTTCGACGTCCCAGGACGGGGCGGCGATGGCGTGCAGGGATTTGGCTTCGAGGTCGTAGAAGGCTGCGGCGGTGAAGTCGCTCCAGTGATCGGTGAGCAGGTGGAACCCACTGGAGTCCGGAGCCCAGGCACCGGGCTCGAAGACACCTTCGCCGAGCGCGGACGTCACGCAGGCGGGCTCGGCGTCGGGTTCGTTCAGGTCCGTGAGGTAGACCGCGATGTCGGTGTTGGAACGGAAGCCGGTCGCCAGTAGCCAGCGGCCGTCGGGGGAGAGGCTGACGGCTTCGAACGCGACACCTTCGGGCGGCGTGAAGCGACGGAGCTCGCCGGTCGTCAGGTCATGAACGATGAGGTCCTGGGCGGCCGGGTCGCGGTCGTTGGCGGTATAGGCCAGGAAACGACCGGTCGGGTCGAATGGCGACTCGGCCAGGATGCGCTGGCAGTCCGGGCCCGAGCTGACCTCGCTCGGTTCGCCGCCCTGCAGAGAAACCATGTAGATCCGGAACTGCTCGTCGCCGTTCTCATCAGCGGTGAAGACCAGCTGATCGCCGCTGGGCGTCCAGGCGAACTGCCGTACGGTCCGGTTGTCGAACCCCGCCAGCCGACGTGGCTCACCACCGGTCACGGGGACCACCCACAGGTCGTAGTGGCCGGAGGCGTGGCTGGAGTAGGCGACCAGCTTGCCGTTGGGCGAGAGCGCAAGGGTGCGCTGGAACCGCTGCTGCGGGACGAAGTCCAGGTATCCGAGCATGTGGCAGCCTCTCGAGTCAGTCGATCCAGCCGCGGCGCACCGCTGCGGCTCCTGCGGCGAAGCGGGTCTCCACACCCAGCTCATCGCGAATGGCGGTCCAGTGCCTGCGTACGGTGTTGACGCTGATGTCCATTCGGCGGGCGATCGCCTCGTCGGACAGTCCCTGGGTGAGCAGCTGCAGCACCTGCGCCTGCGCCGGCGTGAGGGGGCCGGAGGCCTTCGTGCTGCCGAACGGGATCGCCTTCTCCCACAGCAGCTCGAAGTACTCCCGCAGGGCGCCGACGATGACCGGTGAGCGTACGAGCAGCGCTCCGCCCATCCCCGTGGGCGTGAGCGGAAGGAGCGCGACGGCCTCGTCGGCGAGCTTCATCTTCATCCCGATGCGCGGCAGCAGCCGCGCCTGCTCTCCGGCGGCCACCGCGGCCTCGATCGTCTTCGCGCCGATCGGGTGCTCCGCGCAACGGGTCTCGTAGATGGCACGGCACTGCACCTGCCCCTCGAACACCGGCAGCGGCGCGTACCCTGTGGCGTCCTCAACGGGCGCTTCCAGGACGTAGTTATCGAGGGTGAGCCAGTCGTGCCGGGCCGCGTTGATGAGTGCGTACGACAGGCGGCTGATCTCGTCTCGGTCGGTGACGATCTGTACGAGCCTGTCCATGCCGGAGCTGGAAGACGACGCCGCCGACGTCTGGTGGAACTCGCTCAGCCGCTTGTGCCCGGCCAGCAGCCGCTCCTGATCGCTGACGAGGCGGCGCGAAAGCTCCGACAGCACGCCTTGAAGCGCGAGCTCGGGCGGTGCGGGCACGAGACGTGGCGGTAGCAACGGACCGTCCGGCCGAAGGTGCGCCATCCCGCGAGCGGTCAGCTCCGCGACCTGCTCAGCGCTCCCCAGCAGGGACGCCGCCTCGCCCTCCTGGCAGCCGTCCTCAGCGAGCAACTTGGAGTATGACGCGAAGATCTCGTCCGGTACGACACCCGCCAGCAGGCGCTGTGCGTTGATCTGATTCTGCCCGTCCACTGACACCCCCAGAGACAGAGGGTAGTGGCTTCGATGCTCGCTGTGATGCTCCTTTGTGGGCCGTGTCGAGGGTGAGTGATTCCGCGCGATGGTGGGTTTTCACCACCGGGTACGGGGCTCCAGATCCCCGCTGTACAAGGCGATTTCGCGTCCTTGGATGGCACTGCCCCTGGTCAGTAGGCGCCGTGGGGAGTTTCAGGCTCTCCGATTCCGCACCGCGCGAGATCTGATCAGTGCGAACGCTCAAGAGCGGAGAGGGAGGCAACATGCGGCGGCAGTTCGTTGGGGAGACGGCGAGGGCACTGGCCGGACGATCGTCGGCGATACGGAGCCTGGTCGGACTCCTGGTGACGTTCGGTTCGTACGGCTCGCGACGCCGACGGGTGCAGCGACCCACCGATGTCCGCCCTGAGGCGGAGACAGTCAGCGTGCCCGCAAGAACGGCCCATGAGGCCCCGGTGGTGCCCGCTCCACAACCAGAGCCGGCACCCACGCCGGCGGCCGACCGGCGCGGCCTGATTCGCCTCGTCGGCCAGTGCAGCATCGAGGGGCGAAACCGTACGGCGGGCGGCTGGGGAACTGACACCTGGGCTCTCCTCGGCCTGCTCGCCGAGCACCGCTCCTCCCTGCTCACTAAGGGAGCGGCCTGCGACAAGCTCTGGCCGGAGGCCGAGACGCCGCATGACCGGTTCGCCGGCCTGCTCAAGGCGACGCGCGCCAAGATGTGCGAAGCGCTCGGGATGCCAGGCAACTACGGACGGATCGTCATTCAGTTCATGGGCAGCACCGGATACCGGATCAACCCTGATCTCTACACCTGCGACGTCTGGCAGATCCGCGACCTTCTCGCCGCCGCGGCCCGGGCCAAGGGGCCGGAGAAGGCAGCCGCGCTGATCGCCGCCGCTGACCTCTACACCGGCCCTTTCCTCCCCGGCGTAGAACTCGGCTGGGCGCGGGGCGCGGCGGACTCCCTGAACCGTGCCGTCGTCCAAGCCCTCGCCCAACTCGCCGACCTGGAGGAGCAGCCCGAAGCCGAGGTCGCCTATCTCGAACGCGCCACCGAACTCGACGGTGTCGCCGAGCATCTGTACCGCAGGCGAATGGAGGTTTACGGCCACCTCGGCAGGCCGCAGGCGATCCATTACTGCTATGACGAAGTCCTGGAACGGCTGCGCACTCGGGCGAGAAGGCCGTCCCCGCAAACAGAGCAGCTCTATCGAAGGCTTACCGACTTCGGCTGAGTGATTGCTCGACTTGACGGTGGTCGCGGAGGTGAGCGCTTATATAACCGGTGCGTATACGCGCACGTACAACTGAAAGGGGGGTGTGGCCCATGCGTTTATTACGCACTGATCCGGCAGGGTCGCCGAGCTAAGTAGCGGCGATTCTGATGCCCTCACTGCCCAGCGTCCTCAAGACCTGAGCAGGTGGCCTCGCAGCCGCGTGCATGCCGCAGTACCCGGCTGCGAGGCCGACCCTCGGCACGGCTTGCCTGAGCTGTCGCCAGGTCACGCTGGCTGCCACATAGAGAGGGACCAGCCGGCTGCTATCCGGCTGGTCCCACCCCTCAGACTACGGGCATGCCCGCCGTGGGAAGGCTGACTTCCAGAGGTGAGAAGCCCTCGTTGCGCGATCTTTGCGCTCTGCTGCTCCGGCCCGCAGGTCGGTGTGCCGATCGCCCTACCGTTCGGGCTACCGCCTTGACCAGTACCCCCGCGTGGGCGCGCGTGCGCAGGTAGGCGGGGCCATGCGGGGTGCCGATGGCCCGCCCGACTCGCTCTACGAGTCGAATACTCGCCATGAAGCGGCCCTTGGTGCTTTATGCCAGCGGCCTGTCGCTCCTGCGTCTTCATTCGCAATTCCTAAGCCCCTACCTCCTTTCTTGATAAAAAAGCTGATCGGCCGGGCTCTGAATTGGTCGGCGATTTCCTGCCTGGTCAGGCGCTCGCAGGTCAATCTTTTTTACCAACGCGCCGCCGAATCGGCTTGCTTCGCATTCGATGTCGAGAAATAGTCGTCTTGTACGAAGGAAATAGTCCCGGAAAATTCCGGAGCACGACACCAGTTCAAGGAGAAACAAATGACAGCGAACACGGTGGCCGAGAAGGCTGAAACCTCGGCCGAGTTTCGCCCTGAAGGCACTGCGGCCAAGGTATGGGAGGCATTGATCGCCACCCCGGCCGCATCCGTCACGATGATCGCCGAGGCAGCCGGGGTATCGCGTCCGACCGCGACGAAGGCACTGACGGCGTTCGCCGAGGCGGGCCACGCCAGCCGCACCCCCGGCGGACGTTCTGAGGAAGGCCGCCCCCTACCTGACCAATGGTCCGCGATCCTCGTCGACACCACACCGAAGGAGGACGACGACGTCCCGCCGGACACAGCCGCTGACGCCAGCATCGAGGACCCGACCACGCCCGAGACGGAGCAGCAGAGCACCGCCATATCCCTCGCAGACGCCATGCGCCTCCTCGAACAAGAGGAAGCCCGCCGCACGGAGGCTGAGGCCGAACTGGCCCGCGCCCAGGCCGAGGAGGAGGCCCGCCGCCAGCAGGCCGCCGAGGCCCTGGCGAAGGCCCGCAGGATCGAGGACACGCGCCGCGCCCTGACCGACCTGCTCAACGCCGTCACCACCACTTACGCGGCCCTCCTGTCCGACGATGACACGGCGTTCACCACGGGCCTGGAAGCCATCTACAGCGGCACCACAGAAGTACGTAAGGCGACCCGCGCCACCCAGCCCAAGACCACCGCCGGGTGGGGCTCCGCGCGGCGCGGTGACCGCAGCACACCCAGGCCCCTGCGCCCGGACGTGGTCGCCCACCTGACGAAGTACCCGGACCTGGCGTTCACCGCCAACGAGATCGCCAAGGTGCTCGGCCGTTCCTCCGGAGCGGTCGCCAACGCCTTGGACACCCTCGCCCGCAACGGCGAGGCCGAACTCGTCAGCGAGCACCCCAACCGCTTCCGCGCCGCCAAGCCGCAGGACGCCTAGCCAGCGGTCCTGACACGAGAGGAGAAACCATGGCCGACGAGATGTTCACCCTCCTGGGGTGGGCATGGGATGTAGACCTGGCCACCCGCCTGGCCCGACGCCACCCAGTACGCCCGGCTGCTATCCGGACGTTGACCGGCGTCAAGGACCTCATCCGCATCGACCCCAAGCACGCCGCGACAGTCGACGTGACCAAGCCCATCCTGGTCGTTCCGCTCCCGTGCGCCCTGCCACCCGGCAACCGCCTGGTGATCGACGGCTGGCACCGCATACACCGCGCCCTCGAGCTGGGAATGGAGAAGCTACCCGCGATCCTCCTGGACCCGGCCGACGAACGCACCTGCCGCCTACGGGGCGGCGACATCTGACACGGTGCGCATAGGCGGGGATCGGCTGTGACCGATCCCCGCCTACGCGCTATGTGGCATCTCTCGTCGGCTCTCAGCGATGGATCCAGGAACGAGACAAGGACGAACGTGCTCGTCAGCGGTGCCGAGAGCTACCAGCGTGAGCGCTTGCCTCAGCCACCCGGACGGGCGTAACCGACAAGGTCTCGTCGGGATGTGTAGTGGCTGATACGAACACGTAGGCCGGTACGCGGGGCTTCAATCATGCGATCTCCGTCGATAACGAGGCCAACATGCCCGGGGCGGCCCGGGGCTCCGCCCGAGCCCTGGAAGAACACGAGATCGCCGGGAGCGCGGTGGTCGGGCGGGACATGGGGGATGGCCAGCCACTGATCCTCAGCGGTACGCGGCAGGGCGACTCCGGCTTGGTGCCACGCGTAACGGACGAGGGCAGAGCAGTCGAAGCCCATCACCCTCGTGCCCAGCCCTATCCCCGTCGTCGGGCCTTCGAGGTCGCCGCCTCCATACGAGTAAGGGGTGCCCAGCCAGCGGGACGCCGCCGCCACCGCAGCCGTGCCGCGTTCAGATCCGCTGATCAGGAGGGGCGGGCAGGCTACGGCGTAGGAGTCGGCGATGCGTAGGACCTTGGCAACGTACGCGGGGTCGTGGTTGTAGCGCAGGAGCGCCTGTTCGAGGTGGGTCGGTGCGCCGCTGTGCCGGAGGTAGGCGGCTGCGGCGGGGATGGCATCAGCGGGGTCGTAGATATCTGCCGTGCCGTCCGCGTTGCCGTCTACGCCGAAGGCTTGCCAAGTGCCCGGGATGAATTGCATGGGGCCTGCTGCTCCGGCTGGGTTGGTGCCGGTGGTGACGCCGGGCCCGGTGCCTCGGCCGTGGTCGGACTCAACCTTGCCGACCGCTGCTAGGACGGTCCAAGGGATGCCGTTGCGGGCGGCGGCCTGCTGGTAGAGGTCGAGGTACTGGAGCGGGATGTCGGCAGGTGCGGACGTACCGCAGGAGGCGCTCGGAACGTCGCTACCTGGCAGCACAGCGGCGATGACGCTGACGAGGACGGCGATCAGGGCGAGCGCCCCGATCGCCGTGCCGATGATGACCGGCATTACGAGGGAACGTCCATGCGCCCCCACGCGTCCCG
The DNA here is from genome assembly GCF_040676845.1 of Nonomuraea sp. NPDC049504. NCBI lineage: Bacteria > Bacillati > Actinomycetota > Actinomycetes > Streptosporangiales > Streptosporangiaceae > Nonomuraea > Nonomuraea sp. NPDC049504. The sequence continues at coordinate 21,673 of NZ_JBFAPT010000041.1, read as the reverse complement.
TAGGGCGATCAGGCGGCGGCGGGGGCCGGTTGATCCGGCTGGTAGCCATACCGGCCCGGCGGGCCCGTCGGGGGCCGTGGCGGGCGTGTGGACGGCGGTGGCCACGGGGACGTCAGGGGCCATCAGGAACTTGCGGAAGTTGGCCTCGCGCGTGGGGTTCGGGAGCCAGAAGAGTACGTGCGTGCTGATGCCGGTCGCTTCGGCCAGGGCGGCGTACCCGTCGAGCTTGGCCAGGACACGGGACAGCGGCTCGGTGCCGGTGTCGTGTTCCAGGAAGAAGTCGATGGTGTCCGGCTGGCCGGTGGGGGAGAGCTCGGTCCAGCGTCCGAAGGCGTCCGGCCGAGCGAGGTCGCCCCAGAGCGCGGTGCATCGGCGTTCGGGCCACCATTCGGCGACTTCACACCCGTCGGCTCGGCGGCGGGCCGTGGCGTGGAGCTGAGCGAAGAACTCGTTCACTCCCACCTGGTGGGTCAGCCGGGAGGAGAAGGCGATCGCGCCGGCCGTGTCAGGGCGGTAGCGGAGTTCGGCGGGGGTGATGCCGCGCTGGGCGGCCAGGTGGTGGGCACCAGTGGGGCCGAGGATCCAGTGCCAGGGGCGGCTGCCGGTAGGGGCCCAGGGGCGGAAGCGGTCCAGGGCGCGTGGTTCGTACAGGTCCAGGAGGCGGTGGCGGGCGCGGTGGATGCTCGGGAAGAAGATGGCGGTCAGCTGGTCGGTGGTGAGGACGCGGTGTTCCCAGACGGCGTCGAGGATCTCGGCGTCTCGTGGGGTGAGGCGCGCGGCCAGACCGGTGAGGAGGGCTTGGCTGGCACGGGCGCGTGGGTGCCGGGAGGGGAGCAGGCGACGGGGTGAATTCGGCCGGGTCATATAGCGCCCTCCTCGTGGGCTCGGCGTGGATCGGTCGGGAGGCGGAGTTTCGGCTTGCTCGCTGTGGTGGTCTCGGGGCGTGCGAACGTCGCACGGGAGGCGGTCCGGACGGCTTCTTGGCGGCCGGGGATCGGATCGGGGAGAGGCCGGGTGCGGAAGGTGAACGCCGGTGACGGGCCTCCTGCGCCGGTCATGATTCGTCCGGCTGCCTGGTACGCGCCCAGGTGGGACAGGTCGTGTGCGGTGAGTACGGGGCCGACGTGGCGGGCAAGGTCGTGAGCGTCTTCCGGTGAGGCGGTGAAGTAGACCTTGTTGCGTGCGTCGGCGGAGACGGCTTCGCGGAGGTCCTTGGGAAGCTGGGACAGGTGCTGGTGGGCGAGCGTCAGCGAGAAGCGGTAGGCGCGTGCCTCGGCCAGCAGGTCACTCACGGAGATGGGCATGTTGAGGAAGTTCTGGGCCTCGTCGATGTAGGCGGCGGCATCTTGGCGTTCGTGTTCGGGCAGGCGTACGCGAGGAGTGATGGCCTGCCAGGTGTGGGCGAGGAGGAGCGAGCCGAAGAGGCGCGCGGCGTCCTCGCCGAGGACGCCCTTAGGCAGCCGGGCGAGGACGAGGCCACCGGTGTCCAGGGTGCGGGCCAGGTCGAACGTCGAGGCCCCGCCGGACAGGGCGTCCCGGACGAAGGGGCGCAGGAGGACGGCGCGGAGCTTGTTCATGACGGGGCTGATTACTGAGGCGCGGGCGGCGGGTGACAGCTCGTCGTACGCGGACCAGAAGCCGCGCAGCAGCTCATCATCGAGCTTGCCGACGATCCGGGCACGGAACGGGGTGTCGGTGAGGAGCTTCGGCACGTCGGCGAGGGTTGCGCGGTTGCGCTGAGTTCGTACGAGGGTGAGGCAGGCCGAGCGCATGAGGTCGTCCAGCCGCGGGCCCCAGGAAGAGGCGAAGCAGCGGTGGAAGATGCTGACGATCGAGTCGACCGCGAACGCCGGGTCCGGTCCGGCGAGGACGTTGAAGCAGGGCGGATTGCCGGGTTCGGCCGGGTCGAAGAGGACCGTCCGGTTGATGGCGCGTTCGGGCAGGCGGTCGAGTACGTCGTCGATCAGGTCGCCCTTGGGGTCGATGACCAGGGCGCCTCGGCCGGCATGGGCGTCAGAGAGGATGAGGTTGGCCAGGAAGGTGGACTTGCCGACACCGGTCTGTCCGAGGACGTGAAGGTGCTGGCGGGCCGAAGCCACCGTGACCCCCACCGGGCGCGGGTGGCCGGTCTCCGCGTCACCCAGGACACGGATGTCCTGTCCGTACATGGGGACATCAGGCGCGGGCGGGATGGGTCGGGCTCCGGCTCGTGTGACGCCGGGAGCAGCCTGGTCGTAAGGCAGGTGGGCCAGCGCGGCCAGCTCATCGACGGCCAAGAGGTAGCCGCAGTTCATGCGGCGCTTCGACATGCGCCCGGGTAGATCAAGGCCGCGCAGGCGGCGCAAGTACTGATGACCGGAGGCGAAGAGCGCGAAGGTAGCGGCGATCTCGTGGGCACGACCACGGAGCCGGTCCGAGGCGTCAGGCCGGTCACTCGTCACCACGTATGAGATCTGGACGGAGAAGCGCGGCTGATTCGCCTTGGCGAGGATGGCCCGGATCTCCTCAGCACGCTCAGGGAACAACCGCGACAGCTCACCGGGCCGGCTGTGATGCAGCCCGCCCGGAGTGATGACGTCGAACAGGTCGGCCCGAATGCTGCTGGACCTGCCGTTCCGCAGCGCCGAGGCAGCGCGGTGCGCGGCTGACAGCCGCCGCCCGGTCACCGGGCGGACGAGAACCTGGACGGCGGCGTGCTCGCCCTGGCGCAACCCCGAGAGCGCACCGAGGAGCGCGCGCAGCGGATCGTTGCGGTGCGCGGTCGTGAGCGGGTAGTGGTCGGGCCGAGCCAGAACCATCCGCCCTCGGGAAACGACGGCACCGCGCGACGGGAGAGCTTCAGCCGGACGAGTGGTCACGGCCGCGCCCGGCCAGGCCGACCGGATCGCCTTCTCGACCAGCCCAGGCGGTACGACCCCCGGCACCCACACCTGCACCCGGACCCCGGCCGCATCAGCCACGTACTCCCAGGCCAGATGAGGCTGACCGAACAGGACCCGCTTCCAGCGCGGCGCGGTCAGCCCCATCACCTGGGACCACCAGGCAGCCGCACTCCCGGCCTCGACCTGCGGCGGAACCGCGATCTCGACCAGCCGAGCGCTACGGCCGAAGCGCGCGTTGCGCCACCGCCAGAGGACGGCCTCAGCCGCGCTGAGACCGGCGGCACCACCGATGACGGCTCCCCAGAGCCCTGGATCGGAGATCATTCGGCCGGGTCCGTGGTGGCGAGCGCGTGCTCGGACGTACTGGCGACGGCGACGAAAGCGGCGCGATCTCCGACGCCCCCACACACCAGTCCCTCGCCCTGGCCGGCCGACAGCAGGAAGAGCCGTTCTCCTTCGGTGAGGTCGAAGGCTTCGGCGATCTCGTCGATGGCTTGAGGTGCCTGCCGCAGCAGGACCTGCGTACTGGCGTTGGAGACGACCGCCTTGCCGAGGTCGGAGCCGAGCAGATCGGCGGCGTCCTGGGTGACGACGGCGAGCCCGGCCCAGTGCTTGCGGGCGGATTTGGCGAGCCGGTAGAGGAACCTCGCGCCCTCGTTCTCGCGCATCAGCGTCCACGCCTCATCGACTACGACCAGGCGGCGGCGCCGGTCTGCGGGGTTGGACACGCGCCGCCAGATCGCGTCGAGCGCCAGGAGCATCCCGACCGGCCGGGTCTCCTCAGGCAGGTCTCGCAGCGAGAACACGATCAGGTGACCGTCCGGCCGCGTGGTGGTCGGACCGGCGAACAGGCTCCGGTAGGACCCGGACACGTACGGCGCGAGCCGCGCGGCCAACTCGGACGCCTCCGGCGCGTCGGTGGCGTCCAGCATCGTCACCAGGTCGGCGAGCAGCGGCGCGGGACGCTTCCACGTGCGCCGATCGGAGGTGATGCCCTGAGCCGCGTAAGTGGCGATCACCGCCTTGTCCAGGACGGCCTTCGTCGCGGCGGTGAGCGGTTCGCCGAGCATGGTCGCGACCAGCGTCTGGAAGAACATCGCGCGGCGGTCGAGCGCATCTTCGTCGGCGGAGGCGGGCAGGTCGAAGGGGTTGAAGCACACCCCTGGCGTGCCGAGCCCGAGGACGGTCCCTCCGACGGCGTCCGAGAGGCGGCGGTACTCGTCCTCGGGATCGACCACGCACACCTCGACCTGGTGGAACAGCAGCCGCAGCACCTCCAGCTTGGTGAAGTACGACTTGCCCGCCCCCGACCTGGCGATCGTCACGGAGTTGTAGTTGTCATGAGCGAACCGATCCCACAACACGACTCCGGAGGAGTACGCGTTCAGCCCGAACAACACCGGCGTCTCGCCGAGCCGAGGCCGCAGATCCGGCGAGGCGAACGGGAACGCCGCCGCGAGCGCCGAGGTGTCGAAGGTCCGGCGGGTCTTCAGCGTGTCCGTGCCGAGTGGAAGTGTGGCCGTCCATCCCTGCATCCCCCGGAACGTCGTCGGCTGCGCGTCGAGCAGCAGTGACGCCGCCAGTGCCTTGACGTGCTGCACCTCCGCCTCCAGCTCCTCGGCATCCGCGGCATGCACCGTGAGATAGAGGCCGACCCGGAACAGCCGGCCATGCCCTCTGGCAAGGGACGCGGCAAGCTCAGCGGCGTCATCGGCGGCGGCCTCGGCGGCGAAGTCCGGCATCCGGGCGCCCGTGGAGGCGGACTCCAACCGGGCGAGCTGGCGTCGCAGGCGCTGGGCGGCGATCAACGGCGGAATCGGCTCGATGTGCAGAGACACGTCGAGGTGCCCTGGATAACCGGTCAGTGGTTCGAGCCAGCCCGCGCCGACCTCCCGTGGATACCCGGCGATCGCGAACGACGCGCACACGCCATCCGGGAACTCGACCGAACGAGCGTTGACCTTCAAGGACGGCGGGCCGGGCAGGGCAGCGGCGGTACGGGCCAGCTCCTCGTCGCCGCCGGCAGGCCGGGTGAATCTCATCGAGCCCCCTCTCCAAGCGTGATCGGCTCATCAGGACGGGCGACACCGACCGGTTCGGGACGGCGCGGCGACAGCGACCGTACGAGCAGATCGCGAGCCTCCTCAGCGCCCACGACGCTGGCCTGAACCCCGAGACTGAGCAGGGAACGTACGGTCTCCTCGGCGCGACGCATCACGATGGCCGCCGAGCTGTCCCGCCGCCGAGCTGCATGCCGGGACCTCCGTGCGAACCCGGGCGGCTGCTCGGTGTCCTGATGCCGAACGACGACCAGAACATCTCGGGTCAGCAGATCCCGAGTGGCGCCCAGCTCGCCGAGGAACTCGGCATGCTGGCGGGCCGCCTGCTCAAGCGCGGGATCGGCCAGCCGCCCCGCCGCACCCTCGATCACGTCGGCGAGGTCAGACAGATCAACCGGCCGCGCCTGTAGAAGGATCTGCACGGGCGCGTCCAGCGAGTTCAACCACCCGGCGAACACCCCGACCAGCGCCGCCTGCTCCTCGCCCGTCCGCAACCCGAACGCCACGGTCCCGGCACGGACGACAGCAACAGTCCCGCCTTCCGCGAGCTCCATAACGCCGTCCTCACGGATCGCCCGGACCGGGAGCCGCAACGCACCTGGTAGACGGCCCCGGACCCGGCACCAGGCCGGCGGCGCAAGGACTCCTTCCTCGGTGGTGACCAGCTTGCGGTCCCGCCGCAGATGGCCGAAGGCGTGAAGGACGAGCCGGTCAAGGCTGAGCCCATCCCGCCTGCCGAGCGCCAGCGCGCATCCGCAGGCGATCAACGGCAGGAGGATCGCGACGAGCACCGGGAGAGGCAGCCGGTCGCCGGCTATGAGGTACACCCAGGCAGCCAGCACCCCGGTTCCGCCCAGGATCGCGACCTGCCGGACCGTCAGGTTCGCGAAGAGCTTGTCCGGCATCTCGACATCGGCTGGGATCTTCGCGACCAGCCGTTCTTTACTTGCGTGGCGCACGACGTGCCACCCTTCTGGGAAGACGAGGCATCTGGAGCCGCAACGCGACCTGTGACGGGCGCGGCGGCGAACGACGAGGCTCAGACGGCACGGCCCCATTGGGCGGCCGGTCGCGCCGGACAACGGGCCGAGGACGCGGCGTGGGCTGCGGACGGCCGACGGGCTGCCCTCTATCGGTGGGCGCTGGTGGGGATGAACGGTGAACGTGCGCGTCCCCACCGCCCGGACGGCGGTTGTCGGCGGTCGTCCCCGGTGGACGACGCGGATGGCGCGGCATGCCCGGACGCGGCCCGCCCGCTTTCGGCCCCGAACCACCGCTCGGACCTCCGCCAGGAGGGCCGCTGGGCCCGCCCTTGCCGCTCGGCGAGGTGGGCGGCTTCGGCGGCTTGGGCCGGCGCGCAGCGCGGGCGGCATTGAGCCCCTTGCCGAGGAGCATGTTCAGCCCGCGATAGACGATCAGCGACTTCACCAGCCGTGGCAGGGCCCGAGGCTTGCTCGCCTGCCAGATGGTCCGAGCGACCCAACCCGGGATCTTGAGCAGGACGAACAGCAGGCATATGGCCATGAGCAGGTCGGTCATGTCCGCCGTACTCGGAATCCAGAACGACTCGTCGTCGGCCGGATTGGCGGAGAACAGCAGTTGCAGCGCCGTGACGAGCACGAGCGACTGGCACATCTGAATCGCGAGCAGCCCGGCGAACGCCCGCCACCACAACCGCGCGATCCCCTCGGTGACGGGCAACGCATGAAGGACCAACGCGAGCGGGGCCGCCACGATCACAACCATGGTGAGCGCGATCCGAACGATGTAGGTGAACAGCACACCAACCGCCAGGACGATCACCACGAGCGCTACGAAGGCGAAGAACACGCCCTTGAGCACGATGCCCGCGAGAACCGCCTTCTTGATCGCGTCGAACACCAGCTTCGGATCGATCCGTTCGGCCCCATCGACCAGGAACGCCTGGCTCAGCCCGTTCGCCAAAGTGATCGCGTACTTGATGGCGATCAGGCTGAGGTTCGCGGCCAGGAACGCCCACACGAGCCGAGGCAGCAGTTCCCGCGCCGAGGTCCCGCCCGGCAGCGCTTGCCCGACCATGAGCATCACGCCCGCGAGCGTCACCAGCAGCACGAAGCAGGTGTTCGCGATCGTCCGCGACAGCTCCCACAACTGCTTGGCCCGCGCCATCTCGGGAGAGTCCAGCTCCGGCGTCGCCAGCACGGTCGAGCCGAGAGACTCGAACACCGGCTTGGTCGCCGACTCCACAAGATGCGTGAACCACTCGTCCATCGCCAGTCGCGTCTTGCACGCCACATCGATGAACCCGCAGTCCAGTTCCGGCTCTGCCGGAGACGAGTTGGGCGTGGCAGAAGGCGTAGGAGTCGGTACGGGCGTCGCAGGCGCTGCACCGGCGACCCCGCTGAGCAGTACCGAGACGAGCGCCGCCGCACCGACCGCCAGCAGAGCGAACAACCCGAACGCTCTGAGGCGGGCCAGGGCCGCCACCTCAGGCCCCCACGATCCGCTGCAGAATCCCCACGAGGACCGGAGCGAGCATCGCCACCCCGAACCCGAGCGCCCCGTACCGCAGCGTCTTCTTGGCGGCCTCGACCTCCCCAGGATCACCGCCGGCCAGGATGTACCGGACGCCGCCGATGGTGAAGAACAGCGTGGCCAGGCCGACCAGCAGCCCGATCACCACGTTGCGCAGGTTGGTGATGACCTGATCGAGCGAGGCCGAGGCCAGCCTGGTCATCGCCTCGGCGACACCGGGCACGGTCAGCGCGGCTACCAGGCAACCGGCGGTCCAGAGCGCTGAAGCGGCGGCACGCCGGGCCCAGCTCGTACCTGCTGGAACCCGGACAACGAACAATGGACAAGGCCGAAACGGCTTCATGACATGGCTCCCCGAGACGTGAGGATTGTGAGCTGGGCCGCCAGCCGCGATCACGGGCCCGAGACGGGCCGGGACGGGTGTCCTCCTTCAAGGACGAGGGACGATGGGCTCGATGGGAACGGGCAACCGCCCCCCAGTGCTCCGCCCCGAGCCGTGATCACGGCTGACATGGATGAACCACCGATTCAGCAGGCGAGATTGGACGCCGGCCCGTCGCAGCTGACCGAGACTTGACCCTCCTCGATCGCCCGCGCCAGGCGTGCCTCGGCCGCCCGCCGCCGCTTGTACAGCCGATCAGCCGGCACCCCGAGCCGCCCCGCGTACGCCCGCAACGCCTGCCCCTCCAGACGCGTCGCGTTGATCAGCTTCGCTTCATCCGAGCTGATGACTTGGCACCGCACGGCTTCCGCGAGCACCATGAACGGCTCGCCGTCGAGAGCCACAGGCTCCGGCACATCGGCGCAGATCTCGACGGACGAGCACTCCCGCGCCCGGACTCGAAGCGCCCCCTTCTTCGCCCACAGCAGCAGCCGAGGCAGAATGTTCGGCCGATCGATATCGATCCGACGAAGCTGCGCGACGAAGTACGTCACCATCTCCGAGACGATGTCCTCAGCCACGTGCGCTGGGCAGCCGTGTGTGGTCCGCGCGGCCAGATTCTTCAGCCCCGGCATCGCCACCCCGACGCACCCGATCACCCACGCGGGGCCATCACACCGTGAACGCCGCACGAGATGCGCCCACACGGTGTCCTTGAGTTCATCGGTGGCATGCGGCGCCAGCAGCAGCGTCTTCAGCTCGCCGAGATCGATCGGACGTTGAGGCACTCCATGCCCGATGGAGTGGCCTTCTACTGAGAGCGGACTCGGACCAGTGATCAGGAGCTTGAACGATCTGTCCGCCGCGCTCAGCGCGTTCTCGCTGAAGCTCGTCGTGGTGTCCTGCAAATCGATGGCCATGGTGTCTCCCCGTGAGGCCGAGCTGGATTGGTCGATCCAGGTCTCGGCCATCGGATGGGAGAAACCAGGGGCGCTGATGGCAACTGCGCGAACACCGCGAACCGCCGCAGCCGCTGCCATCGGCTTGCTGACCAGGAGGAAGAGGAGGGCCTGAACTCCGACTCCAGAGGTTCGCCAAGCCACCTAAACGGCTTCTAACCTGCGAAGATGTCCTTCCGCGGGCGGGCTGGCAAAGCTCCAGCAAGCAACTGTGGTGACCTGCTGCGCTTCTCATCGAACGTCCGCACCTCTACTCCAGCGCCATGATGTTGTCACCAGACGCACGGTTACCTTCGGATGGTGGTCGGCTTCGGCGACACTCGAGGTATGGAGTCGACTGGCAACCAGTACGCCTTCGTGATCCAGACGAGAGACAAGCACGGCAAGGTCTGGTCATGGGTCATGGACCATGGGCCCGCCGACGACCGGGTGGTAGGGCGTGGGGTGGTTGATGACGCTGAAGAAAGCCCGCACAGTTTCGGTCGAGCGACCTTCGACGCATACTTGGATCGCCTGATCGCCACCGCACCAGAAGCCGTCGACTACTACCTTTATGACGATGAGTACGACACTGAGTGGCGCATTCTAGTGAGGCTTTTCCAACCTGATCGCGCTGGCCAGCAGGGGTGGCGCCGAGACGGGTTGGCATGAGAAGAGGCTCCCGGTAAGACAGCAGTCGACCAAGATCCGATGCCTCTACCGGAGAGCCTCGTTGCTGTCTTATCGTGCCTCGATTCCGCTGTCCAATCACACCCTGATCCGCCTGGCCGAGCTCATCCGTATCCGGCGTGCCGAGCGCCGCTGCCGATGGCGGCGCCTGGATGCATCCCGGCAAGCCCTGCTCGTGCTCGCCCACCTGCGCAACGGTGACACCTACGCGCGTCTTGCCGCCGGCTTCGCCATCGGCACCAGCACCGCCTGGCGCTACGTCCGTGAGGCGGTCGACCTGCTCGCCATGCTCGCCGACGACGTTCACGCCGCCGTCTTACGCGCAGGCAGGCTGGCCTACGCCATCCTGGACGGCACCTTGATCCCCATCGACCGGCTGGCCGACGAACGGCCCTACTACTCCGGTAAGCATCGGCGCCACGGCGTGAACGTGCAGCTCCTGGCCGACCCATCCGGCCGCCTGGTGTGGGCCTCACCCGCGCTGCCCGGTGCCACGCATGACCTGACCGCGGCACGCGCCACCGGCCTGATTGACGCGCTCACCGCCGCAGGGGTGAAGACCTTCGCCGACAAGGGCTACCAGGGCGCGGGCGGCAGCATCCGTACGCCGTTCAAAGGACATCGGCTGCGGCCGCCACTGTCGCGCCACCAGCGCTCGGTCAACCGCGCACACGCCCGCATCCGCTCCTGCGGAGAACGCGCCGTGGCCACCTTGAAGACCTGGAAGGTCTTGTCCCGCCTGCGCTGCTGCCCGCACCGCGCCACCACGATCGTGCAGGCCATCCTCGTCCTGCAGCTCATCGAAGAAGGCCGCCACTCAGGATGAAAAGCGCTCAGTGTGGGACGTTCCCGCTACTGGCTACAGCCGGTACAGCACCGTGCCTCCGCCTGGTGACCGTGTCCGTCTCGGATATGCGCTGGCCATGGTCGCCGAGAACATCGAACCTCACGCAAAGAGCACCTGGCCTGCCCATGTGGTGCGCAGACGGCTCCATGGCAAACGGATAGATCAGCGGATGGACAGCGAGACCGCCGCCGGAGAAGGTAGCTACCCCTGAGGTTGTCAATGGTCAGGGGCGACTCGATGGCGTCTAGACGTTAAAACCGATGTGGGACCAGCATCGCCGTGGATAACCTGCCGAAGCGGTACTCGCCAGCCTGGGCAAGTCCAGTTCCAATAACCACTGATCAACCGGTGTTTCAGTGCATGGGAACGGGTGGCCGTTAAGGGTCACCGTAGATGAGTAAGAACGACAGACCGCAGTCGAAGCGGTCACGGGCGACCGAGAGGCGGCTGGTGCCGCTCTCAGTGTGGTTGTGTTCTGACGCTGGAGTCGGGGCGCCCAGGGCGAAGGACCAGCCGCCCGTTGCCGAGGCGGTATGCGAGCGGCATCGCCGGGCCGTCGGGCGGGAGTTGGCGCGGCATCTGATCGGTGCCTGCACTCGTCCAGGCTCAGTCGTCGCGGATGTTTTCACGACGAGTGAGACGGTCCTCGTCGCGGCGGCGGAGATGGGGCGGCTGGGCATCGGGCTCGCTCCGCGGATGCCGGTCGCACAGCACCTTGTCAGCCGGTTGCGGCAGGATCTCGCGGCGGATCAGCGGGCCGCGGTGAGGCTGCGCCCGCATGGGCCGCATGCGCTCCGAGAGGCGCTGCTCGGCCTCGAAGGCCAAGTTGAGCTGCTGATTGCGGCTCTTCCCCCATACCCGGAAGTCGGACGGGTGATCGGCTCGATGGAGCGCTCTTGTCCTACGTGCCGGGCGGAGCAGCCAGTGCCCGGGGTGACGCACCTGGATCGTTTCCTGGCGGATGCGCGGCATGTTCTAGCGCCGGACGGCCACTTGGCGGTGATCACGACTGCTCGGTATGAGCACGGCAGGCTGGTGGACCAGGCACCGGGCATCATCCAGCGGGCGGCACGGGCCGGACTCACCTACCTTCAGCACGTCATCGCATTGCGGGTTCCGATCAAAGGCGATGCGCTCGTCGTTCAGCCTGACCCGGCGGAGCTGGCGCAGCTTCGCCAGGTCCAGTCAGCGGAGCTGCCGCCGCTGGTGTCGGTGCATGCGGATGTGTGTCTGTTCACCCGTACCGGCGGAGGCGCGCGATGAACGAGCATGTTCTGCCGTCGGTGTTGGCCACGGGGCAGTTGCAGGCGAAGATGCAGCGGCGCGGCCGGTACGTTCCGGAGTCGATGAGGCATCCGGGCAAGATGCTCCCGGCGATCGCTTCGCAAGTCATCTCAGCGTTCACCGAGCCGGGGGAGCTGGTCCTCGATCCGATGTGCGGGATCGGGACCACGCTGGTGGAGGCGGTGCACCTGGGACGGCACGCCGCGGGGATGGAGTATGAGGCGGACTTCGCCGGTCTCACCGCGGCCAACGTTCAGCATGCACGTTCTCACGGCGCTGAGGGATTCGCTCGGGTGGCTTGCGGAGATGCGCGGAACATCGCAACGGTGTTCGGGGATCTACGGGGCATTGCAGCCCTGGTGCTGACGTCTCCGCCGTACGGCATGAGGACCCACGGCCACGTCCGCTGCGGAAGCCGGGAAGGCGGTGGGCCGGTGCAGAAGTCGAACCACCGGTACTCCACTGACAAGGGCAACCTCGCCCACCAACGGCTGCCCCAGCTGATGGAGGGCTTCGGACAGATCCTCGCCGGCTGTATGGAACTACTGCTACCCGGTGGAGTCATCGCGGTCACGATCCGACCCATCCGGGTCGACGGGCAACTCGTGGACCTCCCCGGTCAGGTCATCGAGACGGCAGAGGCAGTCGGCCTGGTGCTGACGCACCGCCTGGCCGCATTGCTGTGCGGAGTGCGTGAGGGCCAGCTGATCAACCGGGCGTCGTTCTTCCAAATGCTGGAAGCGTGGAAGAGCCAGGAAAAAGGGCGGCCAGTATGTGCTGCGGCTCACGAGGACCTACTAATCTTCCGCGCGTCATGAGCTCGTGCTCGCTGAAGTCATAGGCGACTAACGCCCTGGCAGCCATTCCGAGAGTTGATTTCCGGCGCGATGACCAGCCGGCCGCCGATTCAACCGACTTGACGCGAGGCCTAAAGGTGAGGGTGCATGTCACGTGCTCAATAGCCCGAGACACCCGCTATTCCTAGCGGCCCCGCAAACACCGTCAAACGTTGGGCGTGCCCAGCACTGAACAGAGGGGGTGACGTTCACTGCCCAATAAAGCCACCAGCCCCCGACCCATAGTCGACGGCAGCAAGCAATGCGGAACCGACGTACTAAAGGCCCCAGCCTGGCCACACATCCGCCAAGACGTTCGCCAGGCCGAGGCCATCCCACCCCAGCTCACTGGAGAGGATGATTTCATCTTGCACCACCTTGCCCGGTCGCGTGCCGTACTCACGGCAGCCGATCACTTCGGCAATCCGGAAACCGGCCTTTGCTCTGCACAGAGCATCTGCGCGGCTTCCGTCAGCATCCATCACCCCTCGGGGGCTGAGCCGGCGACGACACCGCCTTCTGCCAGGGAGACCGTCTTCGGCGGCAGCACGGCCGCGTGGCCCAGTGGCCTTCGCCAGGTTGATCGCGCTCATACGTCCCCTACGACCAGGGGCGGTAGCCGATGAGTAGGAAAGACGAACTGCTGACGGTCACGCAGGTCCTGGAGGAACTGGGAGGCGTCTCCCGCCGCACCTTCTACCGCTGGCGCCAGCTCGGCAGGGCACCAGTGTGCATCCAGCTTCCCAACCTCGAGCTCCGCGTCTGGCGAAGCGACCTCAACGCCTGGATCGAGTCACGGCGGGAAGCGGCATGAGAACGACCTACGACGTGAAACTCGGCGGCATCCAACACCGTACCGACCGGGACACGCCCGCCTACGTGGCCCGGTGGCGCATCGCCGGCAAGGAGAAATCCAAAAGCTTCCGCAGCAAGGGGCTGGCCACCGCCTTCATGTCCGACATGCGACAAGCGGTCAAGGTAGGGGAGGAGTTCGACGTCGCGACCGGCCTGCCGCTATCGATGCTGCAGCCCGAGTCCACCGGTCCCTCGTTCCTGGAGTTCGCCCAGTCCTATGTGCTTCGGCGCTGGAACACATCGGCGGCCCGGACACGAGAAACGGACGCGTACGCGCTGCTATCGCTGCTCCCCGCTCTGGTGACGGAGAGCCCTCGCCGTCCCACGCCCGAGGCGCTACGGGAGGTGCTCCGAAATCACGCACTCCTCCCGCCGAACCGGCGGCAGGAACTGACCCCGTCCCAAGCCGCGACCCTGACATGGCTAGAACGCGCCTCCTTGCCTCTGGCAGCTCTTGGAGAGCCGCACATCCTGCGCACAGCCTTGGAGGCCATCTCAGTCACCTTCACCGGATCCCCGGCCGGGGCGAACACGGTGCGCCGCAAGCGAGCCGTTCTCCACCATCTGCTTGAGCACGCGGTGGAGCAGAAGGTGTTCGACAGCAACCCGCTGGACGGCATCAAATGGACCGCACCCAAAGCCGTCACAGTCATCGACCCACGAACGGTGGTCAACCCCGCCCAGGCCAGACAACTCCTCGATGCCATCCCGAAGGTCGGACGCAACCGAGGCTCCCGCCTCAAGGCGCTCTTCGCCTGCATCTACTACGCCGCACTCCGCCCCGAGGAAGCGGCAGACCTGCGGCAAAGGAACTGCACCTTGCCCGAATCCGGCTGGGGCCTAATCGTCCTGGAGAAGGCACGCCCCCAAGGCACGAAACGCTGGACCAACTCCGGCGAGACCCACGAATCCCGAAACCTCAAGCATCGAGCAGACAAGGAGACACGGGAAATCCCAATCCCGCCCGTCCTGGTCGCCATCCTCCGCGAGCACATCGCCGAGTACGGCACGGTAAAGGACGGCAGGATCTTCCACACGGGCAAGGGCGGCACCTACTCCAGCTCGGCGCACAGCTACGTCTGGCAGGAGGCCCGAAAACTCGTCCTCACTCCTGAGCAGATCAGCTCCTCCCTGGCAGGTCGGCCCTACGACCTCCGTCACGCGGCCGTCTCTCTGTGGCTGAACGCAGGGGTACCCGCTGTCGAGGTCGCAAAGCGCGCCGGCCACAGCGTGGAGGTCCTGCTGCGGGTGTACGCCAAGTGCATGGACGGCCAGCAAGAGCACATCAATTCCAAGATCGCCAATGTCCTGACCGACTGACTCGCTGAAAGCGACTGCGGCCCCAACCAAGCTGGGGCCGCAGTCGCGCTTTGTGCATGGCCGACGTGGACGGTGCTCCGTTGTACGGGATGTCCTGGCCGTCCGTTATATCCGTCGCAGGAAAACCGTGTCGACTGTCACATCCTCCACCTGGCGGATTGTGGTGGTGACTCCGATTCCGTACTCCTTGAGCAGGTCACAGAGCTGATCACCGTCGATCAGATCGATGGGTGTGGCCCCATCGCGAGTGGCTTCCTTTTTGGCAGGTTCGGTGAACGTCCCGGTCGTGATCATCAACCCGCGGTCGCCACGTCCGCTCAAGGCGCCGCGGAACGCCTGCACCTCAGGTGCCCCCACAGCGCCGCGATAGCGCTTGCACTGGAAGAAAACTGGAAAGCTGACCAGCGAGATTCGATACTTGCCCCAGCCGTCGATCCCGCCATCACCGGAGAGCTTGGTGACGTGGGTGTTTGAGAAGCCGGCCTCACGAAGGAGCCGCTGCGACAGTCGCTCGAAGGCGTCCGCGGACATCGCGTGCAGGGCCTCACGGAGAACCTCCCGCCAAGATTCCTGCTCAGCCGGCACAGCGCTGCCGTCTGTCAGCGGCAGCTGATCCTCCTGAGGGGTGCTCATCTCCTGCGTTGGCTCGCCCGGCGAAGAGTCCCTCTGCTGATCCTTCTTTCGTACGGACAGCTGATAGTTCTTGTGCAGCTCGTCAATCTCGTCGAGCCGTACCGCGCGTCCATACTCCGTGAGGGACCAGATTCGCTTGCTGTTGGCGAGAAGCCCCATACCTTTAAGGTAGCTCCTCGCCCAGCCAATCCGCTCCTCCAGGAGACTCCTCGTCCCCTTCTTATTGAGAACCGCCTGCTGCTCTTCTGGGATTCGCCCATTCTCAATGACCTTGGAGCTGATCTCCGCGATCGAACCAGAGCCTCCGAGATCGCGGATGGCCGTGAGGGTAGGCCATAAAAGGTCCTTATACGTGGGCACTACAGGGTCCGTCACAAAGGGATGATGGCAGAGAGATCCGACAGGTTCCATCGTCGGCGGAGCACTCATATTCTGCCGCGCTACAGATCAGTACAGATTGCGGTGGTACGCCAAGTATTTCGGATCGACGTGGTGACCAGGGATCGTCCGCAAGACACCTTGCTTCTCGCCCGTGAGCCGATTGATCAGGGTGAGGTCGTCCTTGATGACGATAGCGCCCTGGTCGAAGAGGACATGGTCGTTGGGGCACAAGCACAGGAGGTTGCCGGCCACGTCGTAGCCGTTGTTCGGGGCGCCGAGCGGGCGGATGTGCGCCCCTTCGGCGTACGGGCCGTCTGGGAGGAGCAGTCGGACTCCGCAGATCTGGCAGGTGTGGTCGTGCAAGCTTTTGATCAGCTGTGAAAGTGCGTTGTCCCTGATGATTCGGCTGACCGTGGTCGAGCGGCGTCCGGGCGTACGAAGTTCGTCGGGGGATGTGGGCGGCTGCTCGTCGATGTCGACCAACCCGACGCGCATGAGCAAGGCGTTCTGATCATCATTTGGGAAGTACTTCTGCAAGAGGTACGCACTGGCCTGAGCTCGTACCGCCCGATCTTCCGTTACAAGGTCGAACACCCACTCGCGTAGGCCGGAGAGTGGCTGGTTCCGGTTCATCCATGCGAGGGGAGGACTGCCGCTGGGGCGTGGTGGCTCCGGGTGATCGGGCATCGACCATAACCCGAAGTGCACGAGCTTGAGGACCGGATATTCAGGGGTGGGTCGGTCGTCCGGTAATCCGAACTCAGTGATGAGGGCACTGATCTCGGCCCGTGCGACGCTCCAGGGCACAAGGCGTTCTGCTCGGTGTGCGGCTCTGCCGAGTGCCCATAGGAGGGTAAGGGGCTGATGGCGCTTGGGGCGGCCGTTCGAGACGGCGGTTTCGAGACCTCTGATCTTCTCCAGGAACGCGGCGGCAGGTGAGGTGTCCTGGCGCGTATCGAGGAGGAATCCGAGGTGACCGAGGACTCTGCCGACCGTTGCAGCCCCGCCGGAGAACTCGGACGGTCGAAGCACGCGCCCGTCGACACCGCGGTGGGCCACACCGGCGATCGCCTTGGAGTCATAGCGGTGCCCGTTGTGGAGGATGAAGTAGTGGCGCGCCTCGCGGAAGCCGTACCGGTCGAGGAAGGCATCACGACCCAGTTGGTCATACTCCTTGATCGCCGCAAGTACCATGACACGGTTGAGATCAGATAAGGCCATCCGCTAACAATATGTCGGAATCCGGCGGTATGTCAGCGCAGGCGCTGGCGGTTGCGTACCTTGCATCCACCCCAGCGCCGCCGTGATACGCACGTGTTGTGTGCGAAGTAGGAGATACGTAGCGCTCTGGAAATCTAGCTCGCTAACGGAAGTGCGGCCATGGTCCGGAAAATTTCGTTGCGGCCTTCTCGGTTGCCATACTGAAGTCCGGTTACAACATCTCGTTAACCGACTCAATAGATTCATCAATCGCCGCGCATCGGATCGGGTACGTGC
This sequence comes from Nonomuraea sp. NPDC049504, assembly GCF_040676845.1. Classification (NCBI taxonomy): domain Bacteria; kingdom Bacillati; phylum Actinomycetota; class Actinomycetes; order Streptosporangiales; family Streptosporangiaceae; genus Nonomuraea; species Nonomuraea sp. NPDC049504. The sequence goes on along the minus strand of NZ_JBFAPT010000041.1, from coordinate 4,554 downwards.
AGGACAGCCACCAGGGTCGTGTCGTTGGCGAGCTGGTATGTGCTGCCGCGAAGCGCGCTGTGTCCTGATACGGCTATATGTGTCGCGTTGGTTCGATGCCCTAATGAAAACGCATACCACGTTTACCCGACATGCCCGTCGTGCTTGACTTCCACCATGTAGCCACACTCTCTAGGAGAGTTCATGGGGGAGTTCGTCGGGATCGATCCCCTCGCTGCGGACAAGCTGATCCGTCAGATGGACAGAGGGAAGGACGTCCTCGGCAGGGCGCGGCCAGGGCTCGAAGCGGCGATCGCTGAGGCTGGTGAAGAGTGGGTGGGGCACGAGGGTGTCACCGCGATGCACCGGACCTGGTGGTTCTTCCACGAGTCACAGCAGGACCTCAGATGGCGCGTCGACACCCTCAAACGGATGGTGCCGACGCAAGAAAAGGGCATGCTGACCGCCACCATGCCCTTCGCCAGCCAGACAGAGGCGGCACAGGCTGCTGTCAAGGACGCGGCCGCTATCACTGAGGCCCTCAAGCACCACGACGAATATCTCACCGCACAGAGCTGGAGCGAGGTGGAGAAGGCCGCAGCGGCGCTCAAAAGCCGAGTCGACGATCCCGCCTATGCGGCATCACTGCTGGCCACGCTCGGCCCCAAGACGTTCCAAAAGCTGTTTCGAGATTGGCTGAATACCCAGGCCAAAGGCGACCGCAGAGGTATGACCCCGGACACGTTCAAGCACGCTGAGGGCGCCGTGCCGGGGTTGCTGTCCAGAGCGTTCGCCAGCGCGGAGAGCTCCGGACGCCTCGGCAACGAGTGGCCCAAGGCGATACAGGAGATACCGTCGGACATCCTGACGGCCCTGGTGGCTTTGGCTCCGCAGTCGAGCGCCTTCCTCAATCAAGCGGCCACCATCCTGCTGCAGCGGCCGCCCAACTCCGACGCCTTTCCCACCGACCCGAACTGGAACCTGTACGACCTGGCCAAAGCGTTCAAGGCGAATCCAGAGGCCTTCCAGAAGTTCCTTGCCGAACACCCCAACGAGGCATCCGTCCTCCTCGACGCTCACACGATCAGGTCCAGCGGCGTAGCCGAGTACGAAGAGATGCTGGCACAGGCTCTGCACGGTGCACTGAAGCCCGGTGCCGGCGATGACCCTACGCAGGACCGGGCCTGGCTCACCGTCATCAACAGAATGGGGGCCGACAACAGTTTCTGGATAGGCGGAGGCTTAGGTACGTTCGCCAACTCGCCTATCAGCCGAGTCTTAGCGCAGGACATCAGACCACATCTCGATGATCTCGCTCGAGGACAGGCCGCGCGGAACGCCCCCGGACTGCCCTATGTGGCCCCTGACTCACCTTGGAACAAGCTCGACCCCGTGGTCAGCGCCCGCTTCATGGGCGCGTTGATGCAGGACCCCGCAGCGGCCGACACGCTGATGCAAGCGGCCAAGGCGTACACCAAAGAGCTGGATCCAGGACGCTTCAATCCGTTCGCCTCGGACTTGTACAGCAGAGAAGCACATACGAACCTCGCCGAACGAACCGGCGCGCTGGCGAATCTTCTGCTGGCCGGCTCGACGTACGCCGAATGGAGCGACGACGAGTACGCCGAGAAGATAGCCGGGTATCTTCTCATGCCGGTCGACTACTTCAACAACAAGTACCTGCCTATAGACAGCGCGGTCGTGGCCACCGGCCATGGCAAAGTGCTCGACGGCGTCAAAGACGTCATGAAGGACATGATCACGGACTACCTCGACAAGAAGACACCCGACGACGCCGAAACCGTCGCCAACGCGCTGGTGGAACAGCAGATGTCCTTCCTCGTCCAGTCGCTCAAGGAACACGGACTCCCACCGCTCAGTGCGCCGGACAGGGTCACGATGAAAGAAGCCATCAAAGGCCGGCTCCTGAGCGCGCTGACCCAGGCTCTGAAGGTACGGGGTGGCTGACCATGCCCGTCAAACATCAGTTGCTCCGGGAAGCAGCGGAAAAGGAAGCGCTCGCCCTCACCTTCACCCGCTATGCGAAGACTCTCGCCGAAGTGTTCGACGGCATCCCATCAGGGGCAGGCGGTGGTGAGACCTTCTGGAAGGGACCGGCCGCTGAGCGCTACCTGACCAACGCCGGCCAGCTCAAGCGCCAGTTAGGCCATTTGGAAAGCGGCTGCATGGCCACAGCTGACAAGCTTCGCCGTCGCGCAAGACAACTCCGGGAAGAGGCCGCGCGCGTACCAGATCCTATGTAGCTTCAGCCGCTGCGGGCGAAGCATTCCGTCTTCCCGACGATCACGATGTGAGGTGACGTCGACGATCGGCCGAGGAGCGTGAAGGTCAGTTTGGTCTCGTCATTGACCAGCACAGCGACGCCAAGGTCATCGTCGGACAGGTCGAGCTCATCTACGAGCTCCCTGTATCCCAGCGTTACCAGCTTGCCTTTCAGGAGCCCGATGCGGCTGATCGCATCCTGCCGAGCCGGGTCGGCGAAGTTCCCCTTGGCCGAGAAGTATCTCTGTGCTTTTCCAGTGCCGCAGGAGGTCGACTTGTCCTGCTCAGCCCGTTCCTTCGTCAGCCCCGTCAGATCTGACTCGATCAACGAGAGCACCGCGTCTCCATCAGTCGCCAGCCGCCGAGCCGACTCGTCTAAAGTTGACGGTCCTGCTTCGCTTGCGCAGGCTGTAAGAGCTGCGGCACCTGCAAGGATTGCAGCGGCTGCCCTCAAAAACGGATCAAGGCGCACGATCGGACCATATCCGACTCACGGCTACCCGTACATCCGAACCGTGCGGCTATAACAAGCCGTCATGAACGATGCCGTTTGCGGGAGGTTGCCCGACGTTCTCCGCTGACAAGCATGGTTTGCGGCGGCGGCTCGACAAGCTTAGTAAGTACCGACGGCGTCGACAGGCGTTAGTACGGCAGTCTCCATTCGCGGTTTGACCAGCGAGGATGGGCGAGAGCCCGTTGTGATCTTGTGACCGGAGGCAGGCACAACGAGAGCAGCCGCTCGTGATCATGACTTTGTGACGAGTACAAGATCGAGAGCGGCTGCTGCGCTCATCCTAGAGGCACGCCGCGTGCAACGGAACACCGACGACCCGCTCACCGCGCTGGGCCCGATGTTCGCCCGGATCGAGCCTCGCCTACAGCCGCTAAATACATCCACGCCGTCATGTCCGACCTGCCCAAACGCAACGGCTGGACGATCGCCGAGCATGCCGGGGATCGCTCTCCCGCCGCCACCCAGCGCCTGCTGAACCGCGCCCGCTGGGACACCCTCGGCGCGATGAGCGTCGTCCGCCGCTTCGCCACCGAACGACTGAACGCCGCCCCCGGCCCCACCGGCCTGACCGTCGGCGCACTGGACGAGTCCGGCCAGGAGAAGAAAGGGCAGGCCACCGCCGGCGTCAAGCGCCAGCACATGGGCTGCGCGGGCGGCTCGACAACGGCGTCAACACCGTCTACCTGGCCTTCATCCGCGCCGGGACCGGGCACACGCTGATCGGCGCCCGCCAGTGGATCCCCGCCGAGCAGATCACCGACCCGGTCACGGCGATCACCACCGGCCTGCCCCTGGACCTGACCTTCGCGACCAAGGGCGAACTGGCCGTCGGCCTGCTCACCGACGCCTGGCGCGACGGCATCGGCGTCGACTTCATCGTCGGCGACGAGGTCTACGGCGCCTGCACCAAGCTGCGCACTTTCCTAGAGGAGCACGAGCAGGCCTACGTGCTGCGGGTGCGCTCCTCCTTCACCCTGACCCTGGGTGGCGGCACCCGCCTGACCTGCCAACAGGCCGTCGCCCGGCACTGCACACCCAAACGCGCCTGAACCATCCGCTCGGCCGGCCAGGGTTCCAAGGGCGAACGCGCCTACGCCTGGGCCTGGATCGCCACCACCAGCCCACGCCACTTCCTGCTCGTCCGCAAACACCGCAAGAGCGGCGAACTGGCCTTTCACTACTGCTTCGTGCCCGAAGGCCAGCCGGTCACCCTGCCCCGACTGATAGCCGCCGCCGGGCTGAGATGGCCCGTGGAAGAAAGCTTCGAGTTCAGCAAGGACCTGTTCGGCCTGGACCAGTCCCAGGTCCGCCTCTACGAGGCGTTCCTGCGCCACCTCGTGCTCGTCATGGCAGCCCTGGCCATCTGCGCGGTCAGCGCCGCGGCCGCCCGGCACCGCACTGATACCCAGGCCCCGCCACCCACCTGGCCCGACCAGCAACCCCCTGCCGACACCGGCATGATCCCCCTGACCATCGCCGAGATCAAACACCTGTTCAACGCCACGACCACATCGACACCCTCACTGCTGCACGCCGCCCACTGGTCGATCTGGCGACGCCGACACCAGGCCCGAGCCCGCTGGTTCCATAAACGCGCCCGCCTGGCTATCGCATAAACCCACAGCTCAGCTCACGAATGGAGACTGCCGTACTAGGAGCTCGCGCCCGACGAGGCGCGTCGCGCGGCACCGACACCGAGATCCTGTCCTGGATCGACGACCACTCCCGCTACGCCCTGCACGTCAGCGCCCACCACCGCATCACCGGACCGATCGTCC